>JAPPJA010000503.1 GCA_028874675.1 Chloroflexota bacterium | reverse complement strand
AAACAATTCAGAAATTTCGAGTTGGGAGCATTGACGGGACCAATTGACGAAGATAGCTACCGCACAGTGCCCGGAAGGAGCACCGCCAAGCCATGAAACTGCTCTCACGACTGAGCTCCGTAGTCGTCGCCCTCTGGCTGAATTTATCCTCTTTGCTGCACGTTTTTCCCGCTAAATTCAATATGACCAATGCCGCGACCGTGACCGATCGACTGTAAACCTTATCCAATCAGATTTTGCAGGAAAGCACGACTATGATGCAAAGCAATTTCAGGGTCGGGAACTTGTTCACACTGATGGCCCAAGAAGTCACCTCGCTGCCCGTTGACAGGCGGCTCCAACTCCTCAATCAACACCGATTCCAAAATGTTGATGAGGTGCACTGTGTCTAACCCTACGGGCATGAGGTGGACCCGTAATTTCGGACAGGTGGCTAAGTGAGAATTCCGCTCCTAAACTGAGGACAGCTGTTGCTGTCGGAAGGAGCAGGAAATGTCGCAAGGACGCAGGAAACACAGCCCGGCTTTCAAGGCCAAGGTGGCTCTGGAGGCGCTGAAGGGCCAGGAGACGGTGGCCCAGCTGGCCGCCCGCTACGAAGTCCATCCCGGGCAGATTCAAGCCTGGAAGAAGGCCCTTGCCGAGGGAGCCTCCGGTGTCTTCGGCAACGGCAAGGACCAGAAGTCGAAGAAGGACGCCGCCTTGGTCGCCCGCCTGTACCAGGAGATCGGGCAGCTGAAGGTGGAGCAAGATTTCCTGGCGGAGAGGTCCGGTCCATGAGTCCGGCCAGGCGGCGGCAGATGGTGGACCGGCATCATCCATCTCTTTCCCTGGTGCGGCAGTGCGCGCTGCTGGGGGTGAGCCGTTCCAGCCTCTACTACCAGGCCCGGGCTGCCTCGGCCGAGGACCTGTCCCTGATGGAGGAGATCGACCGGCAGTACCTGGAGACGCCCTTCTTTGAGTCCAGGCGGATGAAGGCCTGGCTGGAGCGGCGGGGAATGACGGTGAGCCGGAAGCGGGTGCAGCGGCTGATGCGCGCCATGGGGCTGCGGGCCATCTACCGGCGGCCCAGCACCAGCCGAAGGTCTCCGGAGCACCCGGTCTACCCCTACCTGCTGCGAAATGTCAGAATCACCCGTCCCAACCAGGTGTGGGCGGCGGACATCACCTACCTGCCCATGGCCCGGGGATTCCTCTACCTGGTGGCGGTGATGGACTGGCATAGCCGATACGTGCTGGCCTGGCGTCTGTCCAACACGATGGAGGCCGGCTTCTGCGCCGAGGCTCTGGAGGAGGCCCTGGGTCAGGGACAGCCCGAGGTGTTCAACACCGACCAAGGCAGCCAGTTCACCAGTTGGGAGTTCACCCAGGTCCTGCAGGACCGGGGGGTGAAGATCAGCATGGACGGGAAGGGGAGGTACCAGGACAACATCTTCGTGGAGCGGCTGTGGCGCACGGTGAAGTATGAGGAGGTGTACCTGAAGGCCTACGCCAGCGTCCTGGAGGCCCAGCGGGGGCTGGCAGACTACTTCCGGTTCTACAACGGGCTCAGGCCCACCAGGCCCTGGGCTACCGGACCCCGGCCGAGGTGTTCCACGGGGAGCAGGATGGTGTAGTAGAGGAGCCTAACCGAAGGAGGTGTTCACCTGGAGAGGGAACCGAATCACTGGCAGGAGCGCCGGGATTCTCACTTAGTTCTGCCCTGATCCTGTCCAAATAATGGGTTCCACCTCAAAGCGTCCAGATAATGCCCAGCATTGTCATACCAGAGGTCTATACGTTCGATTTCGTCCATTTGCCTCTAATCATTAGAAAGCCTGTTCGAGACTAAGAAGTTATAAACCAGGTGAACCGCTATGTCTTTGTTGCTAAGGGTTCCACTGGTCATTTTACCTAAGAAACTCATTTGCATCACGGAATAATTAAGCCAGAATGCAGCGTTAAGAGTACCGTCACTATTAGTTGACCGCCTTACATTCTCCAGAATTTCCACAATTAGAGTGGCTTGTTCACGCGAAACTCTTCCCCCAGTCAGTTGGCTGGAAACTTGTGGTAACATTGGAGCCCATGTCAAGATCCGGTCGAGCACTTCGTCTACGTCAAAGTCTCCGACTTGCATTGACTGGGCGTTTTGGGTGCCCCTGCTCTGTAAACTACGTTCTTTTCGTTTAATTTCATCAAGCTCTCGTTTCCGCTCTCTCTCGTTTTGGCGACGTATATGTTCTTGCCTGCGCTGCTCCTCCCTACGGGCGACCTCACCTTCTATCGCAGTCTTTAGTGCTTCTTCCGGCATTCCCGAAGTTTGCAAACGTACCACATAGGTGCCACAGAGATGGTCATGCCAGCCCCGTTTATTCGGATCTGCAGCAACCCAGAGATTGACCAAGTATATGGAGAACGGAGACAACAACTCCCGACCAATAGCTTGAGTCAAGGTCGGTTTTTCTCCGCTGATGTTCACCACTTGTAGCTTACAGACCATTTTACCTACAGTTTGCCCTCTAGCGGCGGTAAAGACGACGCGATAAGAAATCCAACCTAGGAAGACGACAAAAGTGGCAGCCTCTGGGAGTGGAAAGCCGAGTAATAGCAAGGGAATGGCATCAATTGTCCAGGCTGCCATCCGAATCCAGAATCCCATGAACTCCATATTTGTGTCGGTGGTTTGATAGGTGGTTATAGATGGCGTGTACTGGATTTCCTGCACGGGCTGAACAATTCGCGCGCCGCAGTTCTGGCAAAATCGGGCCTCATCGTTTACTTCCTTACCGCAGATAGTACAAAACATCTATAGTTTCTCCTCGACCATTGGGTCTGGTTTCCTTGGCACGTCCGCAACATCTATGCTGCCACAATTTGGCTGTGTCAGCCGTAGGATTCGTCGTTCCAGGTTGCCCACTGGCAGTTCGAAGACTGGAACCAGAGATGGCCCGTGAACCATTTTGGAGGCAAACAGACGATGATTCTTACACATAACTCTCTTGGTGAACTGAATCCTAAGTTTCATTGAGAACTAGACCAATCCACACGAAGGCTTTTTCGGACTTCAACAATCTAGGTGTGAAGCCTGACACATGCACTACTGACTTGGTCGGATGCATCTGTTTACTCGGTACTCCTCCGGGCTACAGCTTTGATTATAGCTCCTACGAAAACCATGACGATGCTAATTATGAACAGCAGCACGCCTATCGCCATGGCACCCGCCAGCTCTTCGGACTCTTCATTATTGTTAAACGCGTAGTCTGCCGCGCCGACACACCCTACACCACAGGAAGCAACGCTAAACATGAAAACTGCCAACCCTCCCCAAAGCAAAAATCTGGCTATTCGTTGGGGATTCATGGTTGAGCTTCCGGCGGAATATGTATGAGCTGGATTCGCAGGTCGACCTTGACTAACATTGGGGGGAGCTACGACTGGTTGGCCGCAATTTGAGCAAAATGTGGCCCCTTGCCTCAATTGGTTGCCGCAATGTTGGCAGAACATCTAGGTTACCTCCAGAGTCTTTTCCTTTTCCTTCATCGCTCGGCCTGCTTCCGCACCACATACGTTCCCGCGATGTGGTCGTGCCAGCCCCGTTTTTCCGGATCCCAGGCCCCCCACGGGTAACCCAGGCCAAGGGCAATTGCCGAGAGGAATTTTCCGACAATCTCCCGCAGAAGCACGGCGCCGATGCCGGGGATGTCGCCTTTGCTATCGACTACTTGGATGCCCAGAGCCACTTTACCCAAGGTTTGACCCTTGGTAGCGATGAAGCCGACCTGATATGCCCAGCCAATCACCAGGTTTACAAGGATTGTGAGAGGACTGTCCACTAAACCCAAAAACAACCCCAGTTCGAAGTTGACAATGGATAGCAGTATCCCGTCAATCACCGCTGCCGACAGCCGAATCCAGAAGCCCATGTATTCCACGTTCTGGGCCCCTGCTCGAATTACGGCATCCCCGGCGCATAGGTAGACCCTCCAGCCTGCGGGACCAGCGCCGCGCCGCAGTTGTCGCAGAAGCGGGCGTCGGGGTCTGATTCCCGGCCGCAGGTGGGGCAATAGATGGGGTGCGGGTCGTCAATGTATGCCACTGGTTACTCTCCTGGAAGCTAGTATTGCAACGACGGATCAGGGTGGAGTGTGGCGGGAGGCTCGCAAGGCGGCTCGGCGCTTGGCGTGAGAGCGGCTGGCCTGCACGTAGCACTGGTGCACATCCAGGGAGGTCACGTCGTCCTCGCTGACCCGTTCCTTGCCCAGCTCCCAAACCAGTTGCCGGGCGTCGGTCCCCGCCATCTGGAAGGCGGCCAGGCAGCCCACGTTGGTCAGCACGGTGTCCCGCATGGTCTTGGACAGGTCCTCCAGCTTGCCCAGGCTCTGG
>JAPPJA010000445.1 GCA_028874675.1 Chloroflexota bacterium | reverse complement strand
GACGGGGTAACGTCGGAATCGGTCCCGGTTCTTGATTTTGTCCAGTCCGGCCCGCCGAACCTGGTAGTACATTTCCACCCGAAACATCCTTTGTGCCTCCCATAGCGCTAGTCTACAACCTATGGAAGACACGGGGTGGCACACTTTTCAACTGCCCTGAGTCAGCAGTTCTGCCCGCCCGCCTGGTACATTTTCTCTCTACCCTTCACACGGATCTTTCTGATCTAACCGTTGCCTATCGGTGGATTTGGGCTTAGGCTGTAACAAAATTGCCCGTTCAGCAAGGCCAAAGTTAACGAGTCAGCTTTTGTGCGACTGTAGAACTAAGGTGAAACGATTGTGTAAGGTATTGCTCAAGATATCGTGTACCATAGCCGTCCTCATAGCCTGTGCCTTGCTTTGGTCCGTGTCCTTAGGGTGGGGATCCGGATCCAAAGAACCCTTGGAAGAGCAATCGCTTCCTGGTGGTGTCTTCATCAGCGTACCCAGCCACTTTGTCCCCACAATCGCCCAGGAGCACCTGTCGGTCTTTGAAGGACCGCGAGAACAAGAGATAATCGCTCTACATTTCAATCTGGACGTACCTGTGTCCTCGGACACTATTGATAGGTTTACGGTAGATCGGCTCCTTACAAATACAGCGGCTCGCGTGGATGCGCCGTACAGGGAAGGCTTTGGACTCCTCCTTGACCGAGGCAGAGAATCCAGCATGGTCTTTGGGTACATGAGGGGAGACTGCGAAGGCATTGGGCGGGACATGGCGACCGGGCTAAGGCTACTGGTCGTGCGCTTCTATTCCTGTTCGAATTTCGACCGGGATTTGGCTACCTCGGTGATTGAGTCGGTGCGGTGGATGGAATATTCGGAAAGACCCCCATAATTCTTTGGTTTCCCAGTCAATCTACGAGAAAGCCTTCAGAACCACCCGGACTGTGTTCAGCAGGTCAGTGCCAAAAGAGAGCGGTACGACCACGACAAGGACGATTGCAAGAGCGCTACCAAAAGCCAACAACTTACGGGTCCGTGTGTCCTTCCCTCCAAGCGGAAGAAGCCTTTGCCTTATGAAGTACGCGACCCCCACCATCAGAAGGTGCCCCAGCCATTGGACAAGAAGGGGAAAGTAAAGTCCTGCTTTGGCCCACTCCCCAGGATTAACATCCTTCCGCAACTTGTTCCCATCGAAGAGATTGGCGATCCAAAATGTTGCAAAGGCGAACGGTACGGCTATGCCTACGGAAACGACCAGCGCAACCAAGACAACCCTGAAGCGGAAGCTCCGGCCAGGGAGCGTCCCAAGGAGACAAGCCACCAGTGCCGAGGCCCATGCTGGAGATAAATCAAACATCACCGACTCAACCGCGCAGCGCCAAGGCAGCGTCCCGGGTTAGTCAAGGCCCACACTAAGCCTCGGTAGTGTTCCAATTTAGGAGGCAATGGCTGCGGAGGGTATCTGGAGCGTACCCCAGGAATGTTTCAAACCCATACCTATCCGCCTTTGCATCGTGATGGGGAACTACAATGAGCCACCCCGCTATGGGAAATGGAATGCTCCACCGTTTCAATGTTCCCCCGCCTCCTCCACGGCCCGCCGGCGCTCTTCGCTAGCAGACGTATCATCGGGCCTCAGGCGGAGGATCTCGTCGTAGTCCGCAACGGCCTTGTCCGGCTGGCCCAGTTGCCGGTACACGAGGGCCCGTTGGCGGAAGGATGCCACTTCCTCCGGTTCCAGGGCGATGGCCCTTCCGAAGTCCTCCAATGCCCTTTGACGCTCGCCCAAGTCGGCAAGGGCACACCCCCTGCTGTAATAGGCCAACGCGTCGTCGGGGGTCAGTTCCACCACACGGTCGTAATCCTCCATAGCCTCCCGGTGGGCTCTCAGTTCCGTCTGCGCAAATCCCCTGGTCAGGTGCGCCCCCACATTGTCCGGGTCCAGTTGAATTATGGCGTTGAAGTCTCCTATGGCCTCCTCGCACCGGCCCAACTCCATCAGGGACGCGCCCCGGCTGTACAGCACCCGCAGGTCGCCCTGGCCCAGGGCGATCACCCGGGTATAGTCCTCGACGGCCAGTTGGTACTCCTCCAGGCTGGCGTGGTTCAGCCCTCTAACGGCCAGGGTTTCGGGGTTGTCCGGTTCCAACTCCAGGGAGCGGTCCAATGCCTCCATCGCTTCCCCGTAACGCCCCACGCTGCCCAGGGCAACACCCAGGCTCCGCAGCGCCCCGGCATTGTCCGGGTTCTGCGCGAGAACGACGTCAAAGTCGATGATCGCATCCTGGAACCGCCGCAGGTTGAGCTTGCATATGCCCCGGGCGTAGCGGGCCAGTCCGTAGCTCTCCTCCAACTCCAGGGCCGCGTCAAAGTCCAGGATAGCCTGCTCCATCTCCCCCAGGTCCCGGTGAGCCATCCCCCTGAAGTAGTAGGCATCGGGCTGGCCGGGATCCAGCTCGATGGTCCGACTCATGTCCTACGACGCCTTGAGAAAGTCTCCTAGCTCGGCATAGGTAAGCCCCCGGTTGTAGTAGGCGGCGGCGTTTTCAGGCTCCAGGAGGATGGCTACGTCGAAGTCGCTCACCGCTCCGCTCAGGTTGCCCGACTCGGCGTAACACGCTCCCCGGCTGTAATGGGCTACCGCCTTGCCGGGAGACAGCCGTATTGCCACGTCGTAGTCCCTGATGGCAGCCTGGTATTCTTCCAGTTCCGAAAGGGCGTGGGCGCGGTTGATGTAGGCTGCCCAGTCTTCCGGGTCCAGTTCGATGATGCGGCCGTTGTCCTCCGCCGCCCGGCGGAAGTCCCCCAGTTCGCCGTACAGTTGCGCTCTACTTGCCAGGGCTTCGGTATTTTTAGGGTCTGCCTGGAAGTCTTCGGTCAAGCGCGCAATCATCCGAAGCATGGCCTCTCTGTCAATACCGTCCATCATGCGTAGGAATCTCCAGTCGGATTTCGCGGTTCCATCTCCTCGTGTTCCCCTGCCATGGCGCTTCTCCTTTGCCGCCCACCGCTCCACCGGAGCCCTTGATGCCCGTGGGCGGCGGGGACCTCCAGGCTACCATAACGGGATTCGCGTCGAAGATACATCAATGATGGAACTCCAATCGCTGGTTCCTGTCGACCGTTTCATGCTCCAACTCCGGCGGCGAGCCGCCGGGCATCGCTCTTTTCTGTACGAAGAAGTTGCCCACTGGCGGGTCATTTTCGGCCTCGTCGCGGCGGTAGGCGTTCTTGGTATCTCGCGTCGGCTTGAGGACCACGGTGATGGAGCCCTCTCCGGCAATCTCGATTCTCCTTGGAAACTCTCCTCGCTGGAATTGCGTTGCGCTGGAGAGAGGCTTTACCTCTCCGTGATTCCACGAGAATCGCCGGTTTCGACGTATGTGGCGGCGAAGTTGTGCTCGGACAGCCACCGCCGGAAGGACTCATTGTCGCTGAACTGCTTGAAGAGTTCGGTGTAGTCTGCCAGCATGGCGGTCACCACGGCGGTCAGGGCCTTGTCGTGCTCGATTCGGGCGTTTTGCCTGTCCGAGTTTGCCATGGCGTTCCGGTATGCCCTGTTTTCGGAGACCCGGGCGGGCAACTCCTCTGCTATCACCAGGACTATCTTGTCCTGGTCCCGCCAATCGATATTGCCGAACAGGTCGTTGAACTGCCGGATTATGTTGGACAGCCGGTCCATCTCCGGTTCAGGCTTCTGTCCCCCTCCTTCGGCCGGTACAGGGTCTATCTGGGCGTCTTCGTCCGGTAGCAGGATTTCCTGCGCCGCCTGTTTTTCGGCCCGGTAGCTGTCCATGTCGATGGCTTCGAGTATCCCCTGGGAAAGGTCGTCTTCCCGGGGCGCGGGCAGCTTGGGAACCAGGAAGTTCAGGAAAATCGACAGCTTCTCCCACTCGGCATAGGTGTAGGGCAGGATGGATCCCAGGAATCCGTAGGCCCGCAGGAAAGCCTTGGCCCTGCCCTTGAAATCCACTTGCTCGTCCTCATCCAACTGCTCCCGGTACACCGCAACGCAGGCGTCCAGGATCGGATCCAGCAGTTCGCGCCCTCCGCCCGACAGGAACCTCTCCACGAATTCTTCCAACTGTTCCGGGGCGTATACCTGAAATCCGTCCAAACCGGCTTTCAGGTCATGCAGTCTGTTGGGGTCCGTCTCGTCGGAAAGAATCGTCGTGCGGTAATAGTCCGCAAAGGCGTTCCGGATCACCTCGGCGCCGTTGGCGAAGTCCAGCACGAAGGCGTCGCCCTTCTTGGGATGGGACCGGTTCAGGCGGGAGAGGGTCTGCACCGCCTGGATGCCGGAGAGGGGCTTATCAACGTACATGGTGTGCAGCAACGGCTCGTCATAGCCCGTCTGGAACTTGTCGGCGCAGACCAGGAA
>JAPPJA010000169.1 GCA_028874675.1 Chloroflexota bacterium | reverse complement strand
TTCCACCTTGATGCCAACGTTCAGGCGGTCGCGAAAAGTGCGCTCCAGGTCCCGCTGGATGAAGTCATGGTCGCTGGACTCGGGAGTGTGCTCAACCTGGACCGTCATTTCCTCGCGGTTTCCGGCCCGCTCGACGATGCAGTAATACTCACCGGTGAGCCCGCTCTTGGTGGCCACAATGGTCCCGACTCCCTCGGGCCAGACGTTGACGCCCCGCAGCTTGACCATGAAATCGGAGCGGCCGTGGATGGGATCTATCTTCTGCATCCAGCTGCCGCACTCGCACTGGCCCTGGGGCCACAGGCGGGTAACGTCCTTGATGTCGTAACGAACAATAGGATAATTTTCCTTGTAAAGCGCGGTAACGATCATGGTGCCCAGCTCGCCCGGCTCCACCGGTTCGTAGGTATCCGGGTCCACTATCTCCACGATGAAAGCGTCCTCCCAGATGTGGTGGCCGCCGGCGTAGGGACACTCCGAGGAAATAGCCTGCACCTCGTGCATGCCGTAAGTGTCGAAGGCAGGGACTCCCCAGGCCTCCTTGACCAGGTCCGACTTGCCGAAACACTCTATGAGCTTCAGCTTCAGGTCCTTGCCTACTTCCAGCCCCATTTCCCTGGCCACCTGGGACATGTGAATCAGGTACTCGGGGAATCCGATAAGAGCGTTGACCTGCCACTTCTGGGCAATTTCCAGGGCGCGGGAAGTGCGGGTTACGACGCCGGCGCTGGTGGTTACGGGGATGCAACCCAGCCACTGCCACAGGGCTTCATGGGCGGAGTAGGCGGCGTTGTGCGTGGAATACAGCAGGGTATTCATAACCACGTCGCCAGGCTTGAAGCCGTGCCAGTAGTAGGAGCGGGACCGCAGGATGTTGCCTACTTCCCGGTCCCAGGGGGTATAGAAGGTGGGGCGAGGCTCGCCGGCGGTGCCGCCGCTGGAGTGGATGCGCCAGGGAATCTCCCCGGCCAGCACATCCCGGCCCACGTAGTCGCCGAAGGGCGGGTTGGCGTCCACGCTCTGGCGAATGTCCTCCACCGTGTACATGGGCGCCTTCTTCAGGTCCTCGATGGTCTTGATGTCGCCGGGCTCGACGCCGGCAGCCTTCCACTTGCTCTGGTAGAAGGGGACCTGGTAGGCCCGCGCCACAGCCTCCCGCAGGCGCTTCTCCTGAAGGGCTCGTATCTCCTCGGTGCTCAGCATGAAGACGCCGCG
This sequence comes from Chloroflexota bacterium, assembly GCA_028874675.1. Classification (GTDB taxonomy): domain Bacteria; phylum Chloroflexota; class Dehalococcoidia; order Lucifugimonadales; family UBA3495; genus Bin22. The sequence goes on along the minus strand of JAPPJA010000169.1, from coordinate 3,161 downwards.
GAAGTAGTCGGGGGCCGGCGGGTATTCCCGCACCAGTTCTTCAAAGTCTATGGACTTGTAGTAAAAGGGTACTTCGTGCAGTTCTGCGTTCTTAAGCACGGGAAACCTCCGTCACACATCAGGATTGGAAGCTGTCAATCAAGAACCGGGATTCCGGGGCAATACTGACCATAATCCTTTACTTCCCAGGATAGGAGGGTGCAGGTCTGGAGAAGACGTGCTTCTTACCGATGGGCAGTTATTTCTGATTTCTGACTGTTAACTCCAGGTTGTCTAACCTTCCAGTTTCAACGCCTTGATGGCGTTGGTGCGGACGAATTTTTCGTACACCTCGGGCTTGATGGTCCGGTGGGCGCCGCCCCAGTCGAAGCCGTTATCCACGATCTTCTGGTAGTCGTCCAGCCACACCTTGGGATTGATGGCGGGGTAGTCGCTGCCGAATACCAGCTTGTCCTGCAGCACCGTGTTCATATACTGGAAGACTATGGGCTGGGTGGCGTAAATGTAGCGGGGCAGCCAGCCCGACAGGTCCATGTAAACGTTCTCGTGGCGCCAGCAAACGGCCAGGCCTTCCTCGGTCCAGGGCCAGCCGAAGTGGGTCATAATGATGCGCAGGTCGGGAAAGGCGGTGGCCACGTCGTCCAGCATTACGGGACGGCAGCCATTGATGGTGCAGCGGGTCATGCGGGTGGTGCCGGTATGGACCAGGATGGCGATGTCCAGTTCCACGCACTTGGCGTAGATGTCCCACATCAGTTCCTTGTCGTTGGGGCAAAATTCCTGGTAGGCGGGGTGGAACTTCAGGCCCTTGCAGCCCAGTTCTTTGGCCGCCCGCTCAATCTCGCGCAGGGCCAGGGGTCCCATATGGGGGTCCACCCCGGCGAAGGGAATGAACAGGTCGGGGTACTTTTCGGCGTAGAGAGCCAGGTAGTCGTTGGGGAGGGCCCGCCCCCACTGGTTGTAGGAGACCATGTTGACGATTACGGCCTTGTCCACGCCGGCTTCCTGGAAGGTCTCGTAGGTCTCGTCAATGGTTATGAACTGCTTGCCGTGGTGGGGAGCTTCGGGACTGCGCCCAAAGAAGTCGTAGTGGGCCTCGGTGTACGACGGCCCGTGCCCCAGGCAGGTCTCCTGGGTAAAGGGATGGATGTGAATGTCTATGGGCTTGATGTCCGGGGTGGTCATTCATTCCTCCTGGCAGACACACAGGTCTGCCCCTACCGGCGGGGAACCGGGCAAATTTCCCGCCTATCTTATACCGTTGGCCCTATGGGGGCAAGGAGAGGCCCTCACCCCCAGGGCTTGTGCAAAGTCGGAGTCAGGCGGAGGTAATGAGTTTTAGGGCTTCATCCCAGTGTGCGGCGTAACGGCGTCGTTGCTGTGGCACGTTTTTGACCCCACGCCGCAGCAGCAGTCCCAGAACCAGATTGTTGATCGCCGCCATCATGCGTTGAGTATGACCTAACCGCAGATGGCACCAATCCTCCCGCAGCGTTTCGTCGCGCCGGTAATGCAAGCCGTTTTCGATATTCCAGTGTCCCCGGGCCAGCGACAGCAGTTGTTGCGGGTCCGCCCGCTCCGGGGACAGGCTGGTTATGCCATAGACGGTCTCGTTGGTTACGGCGCCCGTTTTGACGCACTGGGTGCGCCGGTCCAAGCGGAAGACCTGCCGGACGTAAGGCCAGTCCAGGTAGCCGTTCAGGTCAGCGCTGGCCCACAGGCAGCGCTGCTCAATGCGGCCATGCCCTTTTTCCACCGTGGCCGCCAAGCCCGGTTCCGACGGGCTGGCGTCGGCGAAGCAGGTGGCCAGATCATCGCGCAACTGGGGTTGGTTATCCTTGACGCTCCATAAGTAATCGCCGCCGCTTTCCACCACCTGCCGGGAGAGTTCCCGCTGGGTCAGCATGGCGTCGCCGCTGACCACTTTGTCCCGCAAGTCGATGGTTTCCAGCAGTCGCGGGGCTGCGGTGATTTCGTTTTCCTTGCGGTCCACCGCCACTTGGGCCAGCACCACGCCCTCACCGGGCAGATATGCCGCCAGCAGATGCTCGCCCCGGGTTTCCCCGGTCCCAATGCTGCCGCGCAGGGTTTTGCCGTCAATCGTCAACTGCACCGTCGCTCCCGGCTGCCGGCTCTGGGCGAAGAATGCTCCCGCCATGCCCTCAAAATCCTCAACCGACAGCGTTGACCCCAGGATCCGGCTGTACGTAGTCCGGTGGGGCGCTTGGGCCCGCGACAACCCCATCGCCCGCGCCAGAGCCTCCTTGCGATGCTCTACCCATTCCGCAATGCCGGTCAGCCGGTCCTCTCCCGCTAGTTTGGCCAGCAGCGTCAGGGCCAGAACCCGCGCCAGCGGGTAGCGCACGCCACGAGGGTCCCGGCGGTCCTCCAGCCGGGTCAGAAAGTCATACAGACTGCCCCAATCAACCACGAAACCAGAGCCTTCACTCCCAGAGCCTTCACTCCCAGAGCCTTCACTCCCAGAGCCTTCACTCAAATCCCAAGGCCAGCAAACGTTGACATCAAACTCAGCAAGACTAGAATCCATTATGGCCTTCCTCCATCAGATAGGCGTAGCAATCCCTATCTACGGGGAAGGCCATCTTATGTCAATTACTTTGCACAAGCCCTGCTGTGGATGCAGGGTAGTCGCGCTTAATGTAAAGCTTGCGAAGGATGTGTAGGGATCGAAAGGGTTTGATGTGAGATGGAGTGATGGTCCAGAGAGGGTACGCCGGTTATGGAAGTTTTCCGAGACTTGGAGGACTAGGGATGGAGCGGAGCACGCTTGACCGATTGCTGGACATAGTGTCCATTCGCTAGCTGCGCCGTGGTCTGCGGGGCGGATTGTTGGGTCTACGTGAAGATGTTCGGCAGGAGCAAGAAGGAGACATTCTCAGGATATGCGGTCCAACTCCTTTTTCATTCTTGCCCTCCGATCCCGTGATTTAGGAGGTTTCAGGCGCACCCACATCTCGAAGATGGTACTGTCTGCCGTCAGGCCCGGACCCACCCGAAGGGACTTGTGCTGCCCGCAATGAACACGGCATCAGGGATTACAGGCCGCCCAGCCATATCTCGAATATAGTTCCACCTACCGTGCGCTCAGGCCCACCAAGCTGGACAAAATCAAGAACCTTTCACATCAGGTTCACCCTGGG
>JAPPJA010000296.1:2833-4435 GCA_028874675.1 Chloroflexota bacterium | reverse complement strand
CTCCCTGCCGTCAGGAGGCCCCCGTGCTGGAAGAAACCTACCGGAACTATGCAAGCACGGATGTGGAATTTGTCGGCGTCAACATCTGGGACCTGCCCGATAACGCGGCAGCCTACCTGGTGGACTTTGGAATCAGTTACCCAAACGGGGTGGATGGTGAAGGCTTGATCGCCATCGACTACGGCGTCAAGGGAATACCCGAAAAGTTCTTCATTGACCGCGACGGCAATGTTAGACAGAAGTTTGTCGGGCCCATCAGGCCGGAGAAGCTGCGGGAAACCCTGGACGAACTGCTGGCGGAATAGGAGCCCCCTTCCGGTTTTATTTTGGAGAAGGGGGATATAAGATTGGCTTACCCTTGGCAAGCAACCCCGGGAAATGGCCGGTGTAACCCTGGAGAGGATGGAGGGGGCAGATGAACCAGGACACGAGCGTGGCGCTGGCAATGGACTGGGGTGGGACCTGGTGCCGTATTGCGGTGGTCGGCCGTGACGGTCGGATTCTGTGGCAGTCGCGGGTGCGCAACTCGGCCGGCGCGGACAAGGACAAGCTGCTGGCCGACGGTGAGGACCTGATACGGCAAGCCCGAACCTGGTGCGGCAGCGGCCGGAAAATTGCCGGCCTGGGCATTGCCGCTGCCGGCCCGGTGGACGCAGACTCGGGTACACTGCAGGAGCCGCCGAACCTGCCGGCGCTCAATGGGGTTTCCCTCAAGGCAGCCTGGGAGTCGCGCCTTGATATGCCGGTTAGTGTTGGTAATGACGCCAACATGGCCGCCTTGGGCGAGTATGCTTACGGGGCAGGCCTGGAGGCTCGGCAATTCCGGGCCGACGCCAACAGTCTCGTCTATATTACCGTCAGTACCGGTATCGGCGGTGGGGTAATTGACCGGGGGAGACTTTTGATGGGGTCCCGGGGCCTGGCAGCGGAGGTGGGCCACATGGTAATTGACCGGAGCCCCGAGGCTCCTGTCTGCCAGTGTGGCAACAGCGGATGCCTGGAAGCGCTGGCTTCCGGCACTTCAATCGCGAAGATAGCCCGACAGAGGCTTGCCGACCCCGGGGCCGGCGGCGGGGCCCTGTCCGAGCTGGAACCAGGGCTGGTGACGGCCGAGAGAGTCCTGGATGCTGCCGGGGAGGGTGACCCCCTGTCCTGGAGCATCCTCGAAGATGTGATTGATTCGCTTACCACAGGACTGACCAACCTGCTGCATCTGTACAATCCCGACCTGATAGTAATGGGCGGAGGTGTCACCTTTGGCCTGGTACAGATGGGGTTGGTGCCGAGGCTGTATGGGCAGATTCTGCAGCGAGCCATGACGGACGGTCACCGCAGCTTCCAACTGATTCCAAGCAGGCTGGGTGACGCTCCGGGGATGCTGGGAGCCGCCAGTCTGGTCTGGACCCCTTCGACCGCCTAAGGCTGAAAGCCTCTGCCGGCCTTTGCTACAAGGGCGCGGAGGCGGTACAACCTCCTCACAAATTCCCGCAAACAGACGACCGTATGGGCCATTGAAGCCGCCAATCCCCCGGACGCGGGGGATGGGGGGTTCAGGGGGGCGCGGTTTGGTAAACCCGTAAACACTTTGCCCCCCGGTGGGCC
>JAPPJA010000296.1:0-2823 GCA_028874675.1 Chloroflexota bacterium | reverse complement strand
AAACCGGGGGGGGGGGGTTTAAACCCCCCAAAAAAATCCCCCCAAACCCCCCCCCTTTTGGCCATTTTCCCCCCCAACCCCCGGGTCCCGGGGCATGGGCGGCTTCCTGCTGCGCGCGTTAGGTAAAGCCGTAAAGCAGTTGCCCCCAGGGTGGCCCCCAGCAGCTCAACAATTCTCTAATGAAGAGTGGGCGCCGGGTATCTTCAAGGCGGCTTCCGCCGAAGAAAGGCTAAATCCCCGACCACCACCCCAAAATTGCGGCGTCATTAGAATATGTACCGGCCACCCATTACGTTCAGGCGGTCGCCGGTGATGTAGCTGGACTCGTCCGACGCAAAGAAGAGGCAGGCCTCCGCAATGTCGTGGACGGTACCCTGCCGGCGCATGGGAATGCTGGCTACGTGGGCATCGGATCCCCTGTCCACCTCCTGAAATTCGGGATACCACTCAGGATGAGCGCGGGTTGTGTCGGTGGATCCCGGATTGACCATGTTGGCGCGGATGTTGTAGGGAGCCATTTCTGCCGCCACCGCGCGAATAAGACCCAGCAGCCCGGTCTTGGCGGTGGTTACCAGGGCGGTATCGGGGCGACCGGTAACCGCCGACTGTCCTCCCAGGGCAATTATGCTGCCGCTGCGCCGCTCCATCATTCCCGGAAGCGCCGCCTTGATGAGGTAGAAGGCGGGATAGAGGTTGATTTCCATTACCTGCTGCCATTCTTCGTTGGAAATTTCGAGGATGGGCTTGTGCGGGCGTATTGCCACATTGCTGACCAGAATATCTACCTTGCCCAGCGCCGCGATACCCTCTTCGACTATCCCGGCCGCCCTGTCCGGGTCGGATACGTCCCCCATTGCAAGGTGGGTGTTCACGCCCAGTTCCCGGCACTCTGCGGCAACCTCATCCAATTCCCTCTGGCTCTGGCGCGTGTTCAACACCAGGTCGGCCCCCTCCCTTGCGTAAGTTAATGCGATTTGCCGGCCGATATTTCTGCTGGCGCCGGTAATCAGGGCAGTTTTTCCCTGCAGCTTCATATATCCTCCTGAATGCCTGTGTAGAGTGGGGAAAGGTGTATAGCTTTGGTGGTTGTTGCTGGCAGGAAATTAACATACCCGGTCGGGGCACGCAAACGGAGAGCCCATTGAGCCAACGGGCGCCTCTGAGCAATGGGAGCGCCCGGCCGGCATATTCCTGGCGAAGCCCCCGTTTGGCGACGTTTCGATTGGAGCGGCATGGACTGGTGGGAGCCCGGAAGGCGACAACGGCGGGCCTCAGTTCCGCGCCAATGAGGTCCGGTAGCCCCAATGGAACGCTGGCCGCCGGGAACTGTCCGCAGGGCAATCGCTGCCCAAGGCCGGTCACACGGAGCGAAGGTGGAACACCTGCATCCGTTCCCGCCAGCCCTGCCCGGGCACCGGAACAGCGGCTGCCCGCCAGGAAGTCAAGCCTTCGGCGGTCTCGAAGCGCCAGTACCTTTTGCTGCCAGGCCCGGGCAATTTAAGACGCCACTCGGCTTAATTTGGGTGATTATATATTTATGTACCAGAGGAAGGGCCAGAGCATCAACTCTGGCCCTCTTCCTTCTGGGGCTTTAGGTAGTCCCATTCCTTAGGCGGCTTGGCCATCAGCACTACCTCCGCTATCTCCTCCGGGCTGGCGTCAATCCGCTCCGGCATCTCCACCTCTGCCGGTCGCCCTCGTTTTTTCTTCGCCATCTGTACCTCCTCGGGCAGCTTGGGATGCCCTTACCTCATTATATCAAATCCGTTTACAAACCGTGTCGAATTCAGTACATTTGTTGTGCTACAGCCCCTGGTTTCACGGTCAGCCTTTTGGAGGTTTGGACCTTCATGCCCCCTTGTAAGGCTGACGTGGAATGGTGGCTGTAGCAAGTGCCAAACCTACTTATGAGGGGGTTCCTACTTGCTACAGTCTTCAACCACCGTCATTGCGGCCATCGTTCTCCTGCTTACCACGGCTTGCACCTATACTGTGACCGCCACCCCATCACCAACCAATACACCCGTTCCCATCAAGCGTATCAGTTCCAAGCCTACGTCCACCCTTCCCGCCCCCAGTCTGAGCAATTCCGAAATCGTGGGTCAGGTCAAGCAATACCCCGGGGTATTGGATGCTGCCGTGAGTGAACGTGGCAACGAGGTGAGCCTTGTGCTGGTAGTCAGCGCCTTTACCAATGAGGCACAGGCCCGCCAGCTCGGGGATAACTTCGTCCGCCTGCACAAGACATTCAGGGATAGTGGGGTTTCCGGCAGGTCCATCGGGACAGGCAACCTGGACTACCTCGTGGGAGTCTATTACCCCAATGATAAGAAAGTGGCCCAAGGTGCCAAGTCCAGAGCGGCCACGCGGATAAGCTGGTGATGACGCCGGAAGAACAAAACGCACGGGAGCAAATCGGAGAACGTAAGGCAGTTTGGAACTTCTTTGCAGGCTGCATCTTGTTCTTCGTGGGCTTCGGGCTACTGGTTGTGGTTATTGTGCTCGTGGCGGGATAGCCCGGTTGACTATCCCCCGGGATTCCCGGTAGCATAGTGACACAACGAAAAACACCCTGCCTGCCAGCAGGGTGAATTCGGCGGGATATGGTGAACTCACAACAAAGTCACCTTATCAGCCATAGTTGAACTTTGTCAACTGGCCTCCGCCGATTCGTTGGCGGAGGTTTTCTGTGCTTGAAACATTACAGGCAGTAGCAGCGGTCGCGGTGATTGGATTGTCAATCTACAAGGTTGGATTGCCCGCGTGGCTCCGGTGGCAAGAGAAAAGGCGCAGGCAGGAATGGTCAGTGGTTATCCCTGACTG
>JAPPJA010000079.1:3648-4436 GCA_028874675.1 Chloroflexota bacterium | reverse complement strand
GTCCCCTGTTTGGGGACGGGCCCGACAATCGAAAGTAAGGAGTGGCTATGATTTACGAAGTCCGCACATACGACATGAAGCCGGGCAGCGTTGCCGAATTCGAGGAAAACTTCGGCAAGGCTCTGCCGGGGCGTCTTGAGGTATCTCCCCTGGCCGCCTTTTTCCACACGGAAATCGGCCCCCTGAACCAGGTCATTCACATCTGGCCCTACGACGACGAAGACCACCGGGAAGAGTGCCGCGCCACCAGCGTCGAGGGTTGGCCTCCCCCCAACGGCGGCAACATCCTGAACATGGACTCCCAGATCTGGAGTCCGGCCGAGTTCATGACCCCCATGGGCGACCGCGAACTGGGCAGCATGTACGAAATGCTGATCTACACCTACCAGGAAGGTTCCAAGGATGAAGTCCTGAGCCGCTGGGCAAACTCCATCACCCACCGCGAACAGTACTCCCCCCTGGCCGCCGGCATGTACAGCGACCTGGAGGACGGCACCTTCCAGTGGATGCACGTCTGGCCCTATGAAGACCTGGCCGCCCGCAACCGCACCCGCGCCGAGGCCGGCGAGAACCCCAACTGGCCGCCTCCCACCCGCGAGTTCCTCCTGAAGCAGGAAAACAAGATCGTCATTCCCGCCTCCTTCTCCCCCATGCATTAGGGGATAGGGCAGCCCGACCGGTTGCCCATCAGCCAGGCAAGCACCGGCAGGGGGGGGCCCCGGGGGCGCCCCCGCGCAAAAATAACGGCCCCGCCGGACCCGCCCCGGCCCCCCCGGACCCACCACCCC
>JAPPJA010000079.1:0-3638 GCA_028874675.1 Chloroflexota bacterium | reverse complement strand
GGCGTCCCTCGTGGACGCCCCTGCGAATATATCCGGCCCAGTCCTTCCCGGCCCGTGCCCGGCCTTCCCATCCTCCACCAAGTGAGACTTAGCCATGCTCCCTGACACGCCGGAAGTTGAAGCAGTCAAGCAGGCCAACCAGCGGTTCTACGACGCCTTCGGCGCCCTGGACGTTGCGGCCCTGGACGACATCTGCCTGGACTCGGAACAGGCCCTGTGCATTCACCCCGGGTGGCAGCCCCTGGTGGGCTGGGAGATTATCAGGGAAAGCTGGCGGCGCATCTTCGACAACACCACCCTGATGCATTTCAATATCCGCTACATCAACGTGGTAGTGGAGGGCGATTGCGGCTGGGTAACCTGCGTGGAGGGCATAACCAGCGTCCTCCAGGGGCGCGCCGACAACTTCGGCGTCCTGGCTACCAACATCTTCGTAAGGACTCCCCAGGGCTGGAAGATGATTGCCCACCATGCCTCGCCGGGCATGTAGGTGAGGTCAACTGGCCGGGACTTCACATCGGGGCATCATCAGGGACCGAATATGGCCCGCCGCAAGGTGTCATTGAGCCGCGTCTGCCAGCCCGGCCCGCCGGCCCGGAAATATTCAGTAATGTCGGGATCGAGCCGGATGGAAATCAGCTCCTTCCTGGGGGCCTTCTGCCTGCCTCGTCTGCGGTGAGCCCATTCGACCAGCTCCGGGTCCATTTCTATGGCAGGCCGGGCCCGGGCCCAGTCCTCCTCCGTCCATTCCGGGGCATCCGGGTCCTGGGCGATGCCGACGTTGATCGCCGTCTCTTCGCCGTAGTCTGCCTTGATTTCGTCAAAGGTCAAGTTGCTTGCCACCAATTCCCCGAATGACAACCTGGGCGCCCCCGGCTTGCCATTCCGCTTCGCTCCCTCTTCCGCCACAATAGCGGCGTATTCGGCGAAAGGCAGGTTGTCCAGGTCAGCATTGTCTCTCATAGTGCATTCTCTCTCTTCGATTGGCTTTTCTAAGGCTGACTATACGGCGGTTGTCATTCCTGATGGTGTACACCAGATAATGGAGTCGGCCATTTATGAAACCGAGGGCAGTGAAACGCGCTTCACCACCGCGAGGGCTGGACTGGATGACCGCTGTTTCCCACTCAAAGGCCGCCGCTTCCGAAAAATCTACCCCGTGCTTTAGCTTATTGGAAAGCCGCTTCCCTTCGTCCCATTCGTATTCCTAGGCATATTGTATATACGATGTGATGGTTTGCCAAATATTCTTTAAATTCAGCCAGAAAATTCAAGCCGCTGGCTGCCGGAGTTCCCTGCGTCTCCGCAGTTCCAGGCTCCCTATACCCCGCCGGCCCGGAATGTGCCATAATCTTGCCAGGTGAATGCCACTATAGGCGGTCCACTTTCAACAATCTACTGTGCAACCCGAGGAAACGACTGTCTTGGAGGTGAACCATGGGCTTGCTGAAGATCGAAGGCGTTACCCACTGGTCTATCCCGGTCAACAACCTGGAAGAAGCGGAGTCCTTCTACGGTGAACTGCTGGGCCTCGACGCGAAGGGAAGGCTGGGCAACTCCGGAATGTCCTGCTTCAACGTCGGCGACCACAACATCCTCCTCTGCGAACTGGACGAACCCACCCAGCAGGCCTCCCAGCGCGACCGCAAGGTCCACCACTCCTTCACCGTCACGCCGGAAACCTTCGAAGAAGCTTGCCGGATTTTCCGCGACCGAAGCGTCCCCGTTGACGACCTGGTTTACCGCGAGCGGGGCTTCTTCACCGGGCGTGAGCTGTACTTCTTCGACCCCAGCGGCAACCGCCTGGAACTGCGCGACCCCACCTGGGAGGCCGGAATGCCCACTCCATCCTTCGAGGACATCGGCTGATACTTGCCCCATGGTAATAGGACCTTCTTCCCCACTCTCTCGGGGAGAGAGTGACGGGAGGTGAGGAACGCCCCCCGCGCATAAACATTAAAGGAGCAATCAACATGCCCTACGCCATCAACCACGTCCACATCCGCGCCGCCGACCCCCACGCCACCGCCGCCTGGTACGAAAAGTACTTCGAGGCAAAGAAAGTGTCGGAACGCGAGGTAATGCCCGGCACCATCACCATCGGCATGGAGGTGGGCGGCCCCACCCGCCTCAACGTCTCCTCCAAGCCTGCGGGATCCTCCGACGACCGCGCCGTGGCCGAACTCAACCGCCTGGGCCTGGAACACTTCGGCTTCCACGTTGACGACCTGGCAGCGGAATTGGCCAAGTTCGAGGCCGACGGCATCCGCGTGGTCCTGCCTCTCACCGAGGTAACCGGCGGCACCAGGCTGGCCTACATCGAGGGCCCCGACGACGTATTGATTGAACTGGTCCAACCCGCCGCCTGAACCACGCCATCAATCAATACACGACAGCCCACCAAAGAAAGTTCTTATCCACCAAATGTCACGAAGAATCGATGGTGCTTTCTCGTGGTTAGCGCTTCATCGGTGAAGATTCGCGCTTGTTCAGGAGTAAGAACTCTTTATGAGCCTTCGTGCACCTTCGTGGATGAAATCGAGGAAAAAATGGTTGAGACTACTGAACGCCTGTGGGACTATGACGCCGTGGAACCCGGCCAGGCCGCCGGACCCACGGTGGTAACCATCACCGCGGAGCAAATAGCCGAATACGCCGACATCGCCCAGAATCCCGACTCGCGCTACCGCCTGGGCAACGGCAGCGAGGAATACGGCGGCGACCCGGTGCCCATGCCCACCATGGCCGTGTCCTACGCCCCCCTGCTGCGCCCTGAAATTGCCGAGAACAACGGCTTCGTCGCCCTGGAGCATTCCAAGACCGCCCGCCGCCAGACTCCCTTTGCCAAGTGCGAGGCCCGGTGGTTCCGGCCCGCCCTTGTCGGCGATACCATCACCGGCGTGGGACGGGTGCTGGATAAGTACGAGCGGCGGGGCAGCAAGTTCGTAACCTTTCGCATCGAGGCCGAAAACCAGCGCGGCGAACCCGTGGGCCAGTACGACTACACCTGCATTTTCGAGTACGCCCACGGCCAGCGGTCCGTGCCCAGCGACGAGGTAACGGCCATTCTCCCCAGGACGGAAGCTCCGGCCCTGAAGCCCGCGCCGTCCCAGCCTCTAACCTACGACTCGGTGCGGGTCGGCGACACCCTGGCCGAACTCGCCATCACCGAGAGCCAGGAAATCATCAACCGCAAGAGCGACTTCCGCCTGGCCGGAAAGCCCAGCGAGAGCAACATTCACAACGACGAGGAGTTTGCCCGCCGCAACATCTTCGGCGGCACGGTCAACGCCGGCCCCGCCACCATGTCCTACGTGGACCAGATGTTGCAACTGTCCTTCCCTCTCAGCGCCTTCTACAACGGGGGCAGCCTGCTGATGCGCGCCATCACCCCCTTCCGCTCCGGCGATACGGTGACCTTTGGCGGTGAGATTACCGATAAGTACCGAGAAGAAGGGCAGGGCCTGGTGGAATGCCGGGTAAGAGGCATCAACCAGCGTGGCGACCTGGTCTGCCTCGCCGACGCGGTAATGGTGTTTGGGGAGTAACATCAGGGGTCCCGACGCCACGGATTCATAGGGCCCGCCCAGGCGGCTGCCCTTATCCTGGCAGGCACTCTGGGCCATACCAGGCTACAC
>JAPPJA010000530.1 GCA_028874675.1 Chloroflexota bacterium | reverse complement strand
AATCGTTAACCTCGCGGGCTATTGCAAGACTGCACCACCCGAAGCCGCAGGCAACCGCGTGGTCCACGCCTGCCTTGTCCATAGCGGTCACCAATGACTCGGCGGTCGCCATCTTGCCGCCGCCCCTGGGAAACAGGGCAGCGTATGTGGGATCTTGCGCCGACAGCTCTTCGTGTCGGTCAGGGAAAGAGGGGGGCAGAATGTGGCAGTGAAAATCGACAATCATGGGAAACCAGGGCAGAAAACTTGCGGATGACCGCCCTGAACGGGGCGGTAGTTGTACCCTAAACTATATATGAAATCGCTTGCCTAGACACCTTCAACCTGTAGAATTATAATCTTGGCGGTCAACTTCATGGAGTCGAAGGAAATGAAGCGGCAAGGTCGCTTGTGGCGAGTTTAGGGAGTAAAACGGCAGCACTATGATTGGCGGCAGGGCCCCCGCAGCGGGGCACACTTACAGCGTCCCCGAGTTGCAGGCTATGGCCAAGGAACTTCGGCGGGACATAATCCAGACCATCTATACCGCCGGTAGTGGACATCCCGGCGGTTCTCTTTCGGAATTGGAAATACTGATTTCCCTGTATTTCCGGGTTATGCGGTACGACCCCGAAAACCCCGGCTGGGCCGACCGCGACCGGTTCATCCTCAGCAAGGGTCACGCCTCCCCCGGCTTTTATGCCGTTCTTTCTCGTGCCGGTTACTTCCCCAGGGAGGAACTGGCTACCTATCGCCAGTTGAACAGCCGCATCCAGGGCCATGCGCACCCGATGACGCCTGGCGTGGAAATGAACTCGGGTTCGCTGGGCATGGGTCTGTCCTTCGCCCTGGGTTGCGCCCTCGCTGCGCGCCTGGACGGCAAGGACTACATGGTTTACGCGCTTCTCGGCGACGGCGAGTGCGACGAGGGCGAAATCTGGGAGGCCGCCATGTCCGCTGCCCACCACAAGGCTACCAACCTGGTGGCCATTGTGGACCGCAACCGTATTCAGAACGACCGGTTCACCGACGACGTTATGACTCTCGACCCCCTGGACAGGAAATGGCGAGATTTTGGCTGGCGTGTCTTTGAGACCGATGGCCATGACCTGCCGGCGCTGCTGGACACATTTGAGAAGACCCAGCGTCGCCGCACCAGGCCGACGGTAATCATCGCCCACACGGTCAAGGGCAAGGGGGTCAGCTTCATGGAAAACAACCCCGGCTTCCACGGCCGGGCCCCCAACGCCGAAGAGTATCAGAAAGCACTGGAGGAACTGGCCTGATGGTGGCGCAACGGAAAATGGCCTCAACCCGCCAGACGTATGGCGAAACCCTGCTGGATATGGCCGATTCCTTTCCTGACATTGTGGTGTTGGGCGGCGACCTGAATGTCTCCGTCTTTACCCACCTTTGGCGTGACAAGTACCCCGAGCGGTTCTTCGATTTCGGACCGGCTGAGCAGAACCTGGTCGGAGTCGGCGCCGGCCTGGCCGCAAATGGCAAAATTCCCTTCGTAAGCACCTTCAGCGTGTTTGGCGTAGGGCGCCCCTTTGACCAACTGCGTGTTCTGGTCTCCCAGGGCAACCTGAACATGAAGCTGGTCTGCACCCACGCCGGCATTCTTACCGGGGAGGACGGCATGTCCGCCCACGGCATCGAAGACCTGTCCCTTATCTGTTCCCTCCCCGCCTTCACCGTAGTTTCTCCGGCCGACTCCGTTGAGACCGTGCAAGCCGTCAAGACTGCCGCCAGTACTGAGGGTCCCTTTTACATCCGGCTTTCCCGGGCGGCTACCCCCGTGGTGCACGAGGAGGATTACCGGTTCCAGCTGGGGAAGGCAGAGGAAATGCGCGAAGGTTCCGACGTAACCATCTTTGCCACTGGCGTAATGGTTTCGGTAAGCCTGGACGCCGCCGATATGCTGGCCGCCCAGGGTGTGGAGGCGCGAGTGGTGAACATTCACACCCTGAAGCCGGTGGACGAAGAGGCAATAGTTGCCGGGGCCAGGGAGACCGGCGCAGTGGTTTCCGCTGAGGAGCATTACTTTCACGGCGGGCTGGGCAGCATAGTTGCCCAGGTGGTGGGTCAGAACCAACCGGTACCGGTGGAAATGGTTGCCCTGCAGGGTTACAGCGAGTCCGCCAGGGCCGAAGAGCTTATGGTCAAGTGCGGCCTTACCCCCGAGAAAGTCAAGGACGCGGCCCTCAAGGCAGTCTCCCGCAAGAAATAGCCTCCCGCCGGGGGTTCATACCCGAGGACCCTGCTTGGGGCTGTCGTCAAATTGAAGGCAAGAGTATCCCAGCGTCCCTTTCCGTCGTTCCCGCGAAGGCGGGAACCTCACCGGCTGAAGTCAAAGTTCCTGCGACAGCAGGAATGACGGGCCAACTTGTCAGCACGTCCCTGGGGAATCCCGTAAGAATGCTTTGCCCCTGCCTGAAGCTTTCAGTTGCGCCCACTCCAACTGCGGGGGATGGAACCCCCAAAAGATTCAGGGCAGGTCATTGACCTGCCCCTGCCGTGTACCCTCTCGCGCCGGCGCCGTCCTTAGTTAAGGCGACCTGATCCGCCCTCAGTTGCAACTGGCCAGGCCCCGCTTACTCTCGCACCTGCCCGTCTCCGATAATCACCCACTTGTAGGAGGTCAACTCGGCCAGGCCCAGAGGGCCCCGGGCGTGAAACTTCTGAGTGCTGATTCCAACTTCCGCGCCCAGCCCCAACTGGCCACCGTCGGTAAACCTGGAGCTGGCGTTGACGATTACAGCCGCCGCGTCCACGTCGCGCTGAAACCGGCGGGACGCATCCGCATCGCTGGTAATGATTGCCTCCGTGTGCCCCGAGCCGTACGTGTCAATGTGCTCCAGGGCCTCATCCAGCGAGTCCACAATCTTGATGGCTGCCGTCAGGGACAGGAACTCCTTGCCCCAGTCCTCTTCCGTGGCCGGTTGGGTGTTCAGGCCAGGTTCCGGTCCCAGGATACTCAGGGCCCGGTGGTCGCAGTGCAACTCCACGCCGGCATTCGACAGGTTGCGCGCAATGTCGGGCAGGCAGCCGGGCGCAACCTCGGAATGGACCAGGACCGTGTCCAGGGCGTTGCAGACCGTGGGTCGCTGGACCTTTGCGTTGAACACTATCCTGGCAGCCTTTTCCAGGTCAGCGGTCCGGTCAACGTAGGTGTGGCAAACGCCCACGCCGCCGGCCACCACGGGCATGGCCGCGCTGGCGGCGACGAAGTTGATCAGCCCTGCCCCGCCCCTCGGTACCAGCAGGTTGATGTATTCCTTCATCTGAAGCATGGTGTCAACCAGCTCACGGTCAGGGTTATCAACGTATTGAACGACATCCGGGTTGATACCGGCTTCGCCGATGGCGCGGCGCAGCAGGCCAACCAGCGCGAGGTTAGAGTGCAGGCTTTCCCGTCCGCCCCTCAGCAGGCAGGCGTTTCCCGACTTCAGGGTGAGGGCCGCAATATCCACGGTGATATTCGGGCGGCTCTCGTAAATGCTTCCGATGACGCCCAGGGGTACGCGCCGGCGCTCCACTTCCAGGCCGTTTGCCAGAGTCTTCCCGTCAATGACTTCCTCCACCGGGTCGGGAAGCCCCGCGATGGCCCTGACATCTCCTGCCATGCCCAGGAGACGGTCAGGAGTAAGCAGCAGGCGGTCCAGCATGGCTTCGTCCATTCCGCCGGCCTTGGCTGTGTCGTAGTCCACGCGGTTGCCCGAGAGGATCGGTTCCTGCTCGGTCTCCAGCCCGTTGGCCACGTTGAGCAAGGCCTGATTCTTCATCTCGGTGGACGTTCGGGCTAGTAGTTTTGCTGCCGCCTGGGCCGTTCTGCCCTGTGCCAGCAGCGCGTCTTTGTCTGTGGTGGTTGCCATGTGCCCTCCTGGGGTTCCGTCAAGAGCGTTCAGCGGACCGGCCGCCGGGGTCAGATTAGAACCAGGTTGTTCCGGTGCACCACTTCCTGCCCGTAATGGTACCCAAGAATGGAGGTAATTCCATCCGACCGGAATCCACGAATCCGGGAAATATCCTCGGCATCGTAATTGGCTATACCGCAGGCGATGTGCCTGCCCGGTTCATCAACTATATAGACAATGTCGCCCCGGTGAAAGTCTCCCCGAACTCCCCTTACACCGGCGGGCAGCAGGCTTACGTGGCGGTTCAGCAGGGCGTCCGCCGCCCCGCCGTCAACTTCGATCTCACCCCATTGCGAGTCCTTGACCCGGCTCAGCATCCAGCGTTTCCGGGCCTCCAGTTTCCCCCCAGCCGGCTGGAAAAAGGTGCCGATTCCTTCCCCTTTGGCCGCCCGGATAAGGGCGTCCCCTTCCCGTCCGCTGCAGAGCACCATGGCAATGCCGGCGGAGGTAACCAGCCGGGCCGCGTCAATCTTGGTCGGCATTCCTCCCCGCGCCCAGGGGTTCCGATGCTCTCCGACCATGGCCTGAATTCGGTCGTCCACCGC
>JAPPJA010000167.1 GCA_028874675.1 Chloroflexota bacterium | reverse complement strand
ACCGGGCCGGGGCAACGGAGTTCCTGGCCCTGTGCCGCCGGAGCATCGGCCCCGACGTGTCCGAGGCCGACGTGCGGGAGATGCTGCTCCAGCACGTCCTGACCAAGGACATCTTCCACCGGGTTTTTGACGAGGACCAGTTCCACCGGGAAAACAACGTGGCCGGCCAGTTGGACGACCTGGAGAGCACCTTCTTCACCGGCAAGGTGCGGCGGGAGGCCATTGACCGGCTGCGCGCCTACTACGGGGCCATCGGGCGGGCCGCCGGCGAGATCGCCGACTACGCCGAGAAACAGCAGTTCCTCAAGGCGATCTACGAGGACTTCTACCAAGCGTACAACCCGGCCGCCGCCGACCGGCTGGGCGTGGTCTATACCCCCAACGAGGTGGTGGACTTCATCATCCGGGGGACGGACTGGCTGTTGCAGAAACACTTCGGCAAGACCCTGGCCGACGACAACGTGCAGATCCTGGACCCGGCCACGGGGACGGGCACCTTCGTCACCAACCTGATCAACCATCTGCCCCTGGACCGGCTGGAGCGCAAGTACCGCAACGAAATCCACGCCAACGAGGTGGCGATCCTGCCCTACTACATCGCCAACCTGAACATCGAGTACACCTACCGGGAGCGGACGGGGGAGTACCTGGAGTTTCCCAACCTGTGCTTTGTGGACACGCTGGACAACATGGACTGGCAGCAGCGGGGCGCGACTGGCGGCGCTGTGACACGGCAGGGGGCCTTCAACCTGGGGGCGCTGTCGGAAGAGAACTGGATACGGGTGCAGGAGCAGAACGAAAAGCCCATCAGCGTGATCATCGGGAACCCGCCTTACAACGCCAACCAGCAGAACGAAAACGACAACAACAGGAACCGGGAGTACCCGGAGATAGACCGGCGGATCAGCGAGACCTACGTAGCCGCCAGCACGGCGCAGAAGACCAAGCAGTACGACATGTACAAGCGGTTCATCCGCTGGGCGTCCGATAGACTGAACGATGACGGGATAGTCGGCTTCATTACCAACCGGGCGTACCTGGACACCCGCCAGGACGACGGTTTCCGCAAGGTGGCAGGGGAGGAGTTCACCGACATCTACGTTCTGGACCTCGGCTCTGACGTGCGGCGCAACCCGAAAATCTCGGGCACCACGCACAACGTCTTCGGCATCCAGACCGGCGTGGCCATCGGGTTCTTCGTGAGAGAGAAGTCCAGGCTGGGGCAGTGCGGCATTCACTACGCCCGGCGGGAAGACGCGGAACTGGCCAAGGACAAGCTGGCCTACCTGGGGAGCGCCGGCTTGGACGGCATTGAGTTTGAGACTATCACGCCGGACAAGCGCAACGACTGGCTCAACCAGTCCAACAGCGACTTTGAGAAACTGCTGCCGTTGGCGAACCGCGAGACCAAGCTGGCGAAGCGGGTTGAGGATGAGGGGGCGGTATTCAGGCTGTATTCACTGGGAATCGCCACCAACCGGGACGAGTGGGTATACGACTTCAACATGGACGCTCTTGCGGCGAAAGGAATGTATTTCTCGAAGGTTTACCGTGAAGAGAGGGAACGGTTCAAGAATGAAACGCCAGACCGCAGCGCCTTGGGCGATTGGGTCAACAGGTCCATCAAATGGACGGCCGAATTGGAAACCCACCTGATAAAGGGAGACGCAATTCATTTTTCGGAAATCAACATCACCCGCGCCATGTACCGGCCCTTCGTCGTGAAGCACTGTTACTATGCGCCGATTGTCACGCATCGCCGATACCAGATGCCTCAAATCTTTCCTCACCATCGGACTGACAGTAACCCGACGATCAATTTCTCCGCTCGGCACCAGCCATTCTACGCCCTGGCATCCGACAAATTGGTTGACCTGCATTTCGTAGGAGACAATCAGTGCCTGCCCTTCTACCGCTACACCGACGACGGGGAGCGGGTCTGCAACGTCACCGAGTGGAGCGTCCGGCAGTTCAACGACCACTACCGGCAGGAATGGGGCGAGGCTTTCGATGAACTGGCTGGGCCCGATGGCATCACCGCCGAGGACATCTTCGCCTACACCTACGCCGTGATGCACGACCCGGTGTACCGCCACGACTACAGGGTGGACCTGCTGCGGGAGTTTC
The DNA here is from genome assembly GCA_028874675.1 of Chloroflexota bacterium. Taxonomy (GTDB): domain Bacteria; phylum Chloroflexota; class Dehalococcoidia; order Lucifugimonadales; family UBA3495; genus Bin22. The sequence goes on along the minus strand of JAPPJA010000167.1, from coordinate 2,320 downwards.
CCCGCCTGCCCTTCTACCACGACTTCCGCCTGTGGCGGGACATGGGGCAGGAGTTGCTTGACCTGCACGTCGGGTTCGAGCAGGCGGAGCCCTATCCCCTGGAGCGGGTTGACCTGGAGGCGGAACCCAGCCGGGCGGTCCTGCGGGCCGATAAGGAGAAGGGAACCATCATCCTGGACGACAAGACCGCGCCGCGGGGAGTGCCGCTGGAGGCGTGGGAGTACCAACTGGGCAGCCGCTCGGCCCTAGAGTGGGTGCTGGACCAGTACAAGGAACGCAAGCCCCGGGACCCCACCATCGCCGAGCGGTTCAACACCTACCGTTTCGTCGACCACAAGGAACGGGTGATAGACCTGCTACGTCGGGTGTGCGCGGTGAGCGTGAAGACGGTGGAAATCGTGGGGCGGATGGCGTACTGGGACGGGGAGTGCCTAGTGGTGTCAGGAGACCGGGACCGGCGCGAGCGGGCCTACTCCACAGCCCGTATCACCACCGGACCGCCGGCGGCTACCTCCACATACAGGCTGTAGCCGTCAAGCAGCGCCATTCCCAGGAGGGGCGTGGTGTCGGCTTCGTCCACATCGACAAATCTGGGATGCCCGTCCCACGATGCAGTGACGCCATAGACGTCGAAGAACTCCACGCTACCATTGGCCAGGGTCGCCTGGCCCTCCGATTGAAATGGAAGCTCCAACTCGACAATCATCCTGGGCGGCAGGGTCAGGAAGCCGTTGAAGCCGGTATCGACGACAGCATCAATTTCCCGGCTTTGCCCCGACGGACCTTCCAACGCCAGCCTCACGATGGGTTCGTAGGCGGCGTTCACCACGCCCTGGATCACTGGCCTCTCAGCAGGGGACGCCCCCCGAAATGCCGCAGCGCAGGATACCCCACCCGCACGGACCACACCCGGGCCTCCGGTCGCCGGACACGCAGCTCCCCCGCCGCAGCAACCACGGAGCCGCCAATGGCGTAGTCGCCGCTGTCCACGTCAATGGAGACGATCTCTCCGTGGTGGCGCGTCTCAACCTTTGACCGGATGTCGCGCTGGTAGATCTCGTCGCCCAGGCGGGCAACGTCCGATTTAGGGCGGGTTGGCTCGTTCACTGTCATCACTCCCAAGGAAGGGATCTGCCTCTCCGACATTCTATACCGCCGGGCAGATTTCGGACAGACAAAAAGCGACAATTCTCTCGTCGCAGCGTCACTGACACCGGCCCGATGACGGCGGCAGCCTCCGGCTGCTACGCTGGAGGCATGGCCTTTTCACGAGAGCGCATCCTGGACGCCCTGGCGCGGCTGCCCTTCATCGACGCGGGGGAGTTGGCCCTGGTCCTGGGCGAACCGCTGGCGACGGTGCACCGCGCCCTGGCTGCCCTCCTGCAAGACGGCTTGGCCGGGCGAGCCAGCCAAGGCACGGCCCATCTGCCCTCCAGCCACCGCTACTACCTGACTAGGGAGGGCATCGCCGAAGCCGCCGACGCCCTGGGCTACGACGCGCCCTGGGAGTTCGTGCGGGCCTACCCGATGTCCCGACAATGGTTGGCATTGCTCATCCGCCGCATGGACGCCGTGGCTTCGGTGTACCGCCTAGCGGCCACGCTGTCCCCCGGCGTGGACGGGCTGGAAACCCGGGTGGAGTTCCAGCGCCGGGGCCGGTTCGACGCGGTGATCACCCTGCACAATGGCAGCAGCTTCGGGGTGGTGCGCCAGGGCCTGGCGCTGCGGCGCCGCTCCCTCTACGACCGGCTGCGGGCCATCGCGGAGTACCGCCACAACCACCGACCCTCAATGGTGCTGGTGCTGGTCCCCAGCCCCTGGGAGCAGCGGCTGACCGACGAGTTCTGCCTCAACGCGGATCTCCGGGACTATTTCGTAGCCGTGGAGCGCCGGGAGACCCTGGAAGAGTGGGACCGGACGGTCTGGATTTCGTCCAACTGGACGTTCGGTAGGATATACCGCACCCTGGAGCAGGTGGTCTCAGAGGCCGACACGGGCAGGTGGTTCCACCCGGAGGCGCCGGAGCGTAAGCGGGCGTCGCTGCCTGACCCGGAGCGCATGGTCAGGGCAGCCCCGGCCTTCGGCATAAGCCCTGCAGAGAAGCGTGCCCTGGACCTGATCACCGACCATCCCATGATCCCCCGGGAGCACCTGGCCCGCTGGCTGGGGGTGTCCGACGGCAGGGTCATCCAGATGACCCGCAGCCTGGCGAACACCTGGGGTCTGGTGGAACAGCACGGCAAGCGGAGCGACGTGCGCTACACCCTGTCCGACCGGGGCATCAGGTACATCACCCGCCGGGACCGGGCCCAGCTTGCCA
>JAPPJA010000305.1 GCA_028874675.1 Chloroflexota bacterium | reverse complement strand
GTACCGCCAGGTAACAAATTCACCGATTCAAAGCCGAACAGATAATATCACCGGGCCTGGGGGGTGTCAATTTGGCCGGGCAATGACAATGGCCCTGGCCAATGGTAACAGTTCCGAGTTGATGAGTCACAGTAGCCTGGGACCCGTCATTCCGGCCCGCAAACCATTGCCGCTGATGGCATAGGGCATCCCACCCCCACTTTTTCTCGACAATTCCACGGTCGCGGAATCGATACGCCCCATTTAGATGCTTCCCAAAACAGGCCTTTCCGATCCCGGCAGTGTTCCGGAGAATCAGTTTTCTAACCCCTCGTCCTCAATTCCGTGGAAGAGATATCCGCGCGAAACTGGGCTTCCGGGATGGCCTGGAATAGGGGCTGAAACCCCTGCGGCACGGGAGTCTCGTCGAGTGTTCTGAAAAAGCCGTCCACCTGCCGCCCCGCCACCAGGAACCGGCAGCCCCTGGCCCAAATTTCCGCCAGGGCCGTCAGCATGGTCGTTTCCGAGTTGCCGTAGTACCTGGGGTCTATCAGTCGGACCATCGTATCCCAGCCAATAACAAAGACGCTTCCGGGAAACAGTTCCGCCTTTCGCCAGAAAGTGGGCGTGCGGGTTAGCGCCACCTTGCCCAAGCCCCTGACCCCCTCCAGGCGACTCCGGATCTCGGATTCCTCCAGGGGCGGCTTGTCCACATTCAGCACAGCCAGCTCGTACACCACCTCCAGTCCGGTCATCAGCCTGGCTGCTTCAGCCATCTTGATGTGACCTTCATGGAGCGGATTGAAGGAACCGGGCAATACTGCCACTGCGCCGGCGCTCCCACCGTCTGCCGCCGACATTTCTCCGGTGACTTGCACCATCACCATGTCGGTGTCGCCGGACAGCAGCCGCTGGATAGGATTTGGGTGGGCGAAGGTTTCCACCACAGGACTTTCAGCATCGGTGAAACCAATGTCAATGTCCGCCTCCACGCCGTACACCTGGGCCATTACCTGGATCAACAGCCTGCTGACCACCTCTTCTTCGCCGGTCCGGCCTCTCTTTCCCTTGTCCAGCTTGAGGTTGTAGCTGGTGGTCCCTTTCTCATCCCAAATCGCGATGCATGCCCGGTGGTCGCCCCGCTTGGGACGGTCTGTAGCAATGGTGGCGGTGCAGGCCACGCCTACGACCGGCGAATCATCTTCCAGCAGGGTCAGCCCCCGCCGATATGTGGCTCTGGCCATGTCCCTGGCATTTTCGGGGGAGACGTACTGGGTTGGCTCCTGGCCCACCAGGTCGATCATGGACAGGCGGCCGTAGGGCACCAGTGTTTCCAACAGGGTTCGCGACGCGCCGGAAACGCCCAGTAGCCACGACATGGCCCCGCTGCCAGCCCCGGCAACCGCCAGCACCGATTTGTGGGGGGTCCCGTGTATCCCGACTATGGCCTCTTCTATTTTCCTGTCCATTTCAGTCCCCTGGGACGCCCTGTTTTCCCGGGGATGGCGTCCATGGCGAATAATCTATCTGGTCCATATTTTTCAGGGAAGTCTCAATCTCTTCGCTTATCCTGGCGTCCCAGGCGTCATTCCACTCTTGAGGAATCAGGCGGCGGGCCTCGCGCCAGGAAATCGGCAAGGCATCAGGGACTGAAGCCCCGCTTACAACGTCCGCCAGGAAGCAGGTCATATCGCCGCCGTCCATGGCATTGATCACCTGGCACTCCAGGTAGCCCATGCAGCCGGCCAGAAGCGGAGCGCCGGTAGCTCCCACTGAGTGCTCCACCCCCGCCAGCTTGTCCCGGTCAACTCCCGAAACCAGGCCAAAGTCCCGTATCATGTGCAGCTGTTCGGGGGTAATGAAGTTCAGGGCGAACACCCCGCTCTGGGTTATTAGCAGGTGACTGTAATTACCCTTGTATATCTGGACCAGTACTCTCGGCCGCTGGGGAACAATGGATGCTGCGGAAATGGCGACCGCAATCTGGGCGTTGACCCTTCCCTGCCAATGGGTGGTCACGGCGGCCAGGGGCGCCCATAGCCGGCCCATCATCGGAGCGATATCCCGGTATTCCATCTGGTCCTTCCGGTGACAGAGTCATCCGCTGAGTTCGCAGCAGGTCCAGCCCGTATCTGAAAGGAGTTTAGCACCGGGTTATCGGCTTGTCGAAGAACTCTTCCTCGCTGGCAGCGTAGAGAATCAGGTGGCCTACAGTAGTCAGGGAGGGAGCTGGACCCGTCCTGACTACATTTCGACCGTTCAGCCTGTGCAATACCACTTGAATGCATGACCACCTGAAATTGAAGGCTTCCCTTCCTTCCCCGCTCTCCACTTTGCGAAAGACCTGATGGCAAGGAAACAGGGAGTGGGCTCTTCCCCACTCCCTGTCAGGATTCCGGTTTCATTTCCGTCTTACCGCCCCAATGCCGTGCCGCCGATCGGGTTTTCCTGTGGCATCGCTTACCAGTCGGGCATTATGTCATCCCCGCCGTTCTTGGTCAGACGACGCTGCTCAGAACCGTCGGCATTCATCACCAGGATATCGGCCGAGCCGTAGAGGTGGGTAACGAAGACCAGTTGTTTCCCGTTGGGAGACCATACGGGGGACACGTCGTCGGCCTTATTGCTGGTGAGCCGCTTCTGGTTTGCCCCATCGGCCTGCATGGTATAAATCTCCGGATTACCGTCCCGTAGGGAGACAAAGGCCAGTGTTTTGCTGTTGGGGTGCCAGGCCGGCGCGTAGTCGTCGAAGCCTCCGTGGGTTAAACGGGTCTCATCCACCCCCTGGTCCCAGCTGCTGTCATCCGTGGGCTTGGCCAGGTAAATTACCTGGGCGTCCTCCTGCTGCCGCACAAAGGCTATGTGCTTCCCGTCGGGCGACCAGACCGGGTGAAAGTCCTGGTCATCCGTCAACCGCACCAGGTTTACTCCCGATGGATTTCTCAGCCACAGACCCCTCTCTTCCGCGGGGTCCATATTGTAGAAAATCAGCCATTCGCCGTCCGGGGACCATTCCCCCAGTTCTTCAGCGGGTCCATCGAAGGTAACCTGGTCTATCTCCCTGCTCTCCACCGCTATCGAGTAGATTTCGGAGCCGCCGTCGCCGTCCTCCGCCGACTCGGACACATAGGCCAGGACCGGTTCATCCGGAGCCCAGCGGGGCGAGCTGTCCAGGCCCGGGTTGTTGGTTAGTCTCTTCAGGTCCTGCCCTTCCCTGGAAATTACATTTATTTCCTTGTCCCCCGATTCCCGGGACACGTAGGCGATCAGATTGCCATCCGGCGACCACCGGGGTTCCTCGTCAGGCCCGCTGTTATTGGTCAGCCTCGAGGACTCGCCGGACTCGGCATCAACAACATAAATCTCCCGGTCTCCGTCCGTGTCGGAAACAAAGACAATCTGGTTGTTCCCTGAAGAAGGGAATGAGCAACCTGCCAGCAGGCCAATCGCCAGCGCCGCCACCGCCAACTGTACGGGTCGAAATGCAGCTGAAATAACTCCCAGCTTCGCCGCCATTCCGCACCACCTCCCAAAGGAAAACAGTCCGGCAAACCTCTTGCCGTCATATCAATGCCTGTTCAGAGATTACGACAAACAGCCATTGCCCTGCCCTACGCGTTATGTACAGCTTCCTGCCATTTTCCTGCTGTCGGTCTCCTTCAATCGCCGGTCTTGTTCGGTTGCATCATTTAGTCTTCGAACATTACAAATCCCGGCCGTCCCGCCTCGCCCTTTTGAATCGCACCGTTTCCCGGTCCAGTTTCGTACGGCTGACATTTTCTCCTTCCTTTGCTGAGTAACCTCCGCTTTACATGGAACGATCGGCCGGAGTAGAGATGTACTCAAAGGGCGAAAGACTTTGCCAGCCGCCGCTGCCAGGAACTCTCTGCCGCAATCCCTTCCGGTTGAAGGCAGGAAATGCACTGTTTAACCATATTCAACGTCGCCAGGGAGCAACGTACATATACAAGTTGAGGTCAATTGAGGCCAAGGGGGAGAGTCCTTATTTCTTGCCGTGCATCTCCGCATCCGGTCACCTTGTCCCATTCCCCGCCGTACAATTACAGCCCACATGGCCAGTTCCCTTGGCAGCGGCAGCGCTTCGCCGTTTCCTGCCGAGCGCCTTCAACCTTGACAAGGAAATTGGCCTTCATTACCTTTACACCAATCCAGAGGGCTGCCGACTTCCTCAACCCCTGAAACCTGGCGCGGTGGAGGGATTGGCCGCCAGCCCAAACCGGCGCGGGAGGTAAGCAGATGAAAGCCCTGGTTGGAGCAAACCTGATTGACGGCACCGGCGGACCGGTTGTAAACGACGCCACGGTCCTCATCGACGGGGAGCGCGTGGTCGAAACAGGTCCCCGCCAGGCCGTTGCACTCCCTCAAAACACCGAGGTTATTGATGTCTCCGGCATGACCCTGATGCCGGGAATGATAGATTGCCACGACCACCTGGCCTCCAAGGACTA
>JAPPJA010000164.1 GCA_028874675.1 Chloroflexota bacterium | reverse complement strand
AATACTTGCTTCCATATCCAGTGTGAATGTTGGCGCCGTCTCTTCCGTCTATGAGACTGAACCTTGGGGGCCGGTCGATCAGCCCAACTACTTGAACATTGCCGTCAAAATTCAAACCTCGCTGGACCCCGCCGAGCTGCTGGCAACCGCCAAAGCAATCGAGCAGGACATCGGGCGGATCCCAACTGTGCGCTTCGGTCCCCGCTCCATTGACGTCGACATTCTCCTCTATGGCGACCTGGTAATTGACTGGTCAGTACCGGACCTGCAGATACCCCATCCGCGGATGAGTGAGCGAGCTTTCGTATTGGCTCCGCTGGCAGAGATTGCCGGAGAGATTGTTCACCCAGCCAGCAAATCCCCGATTGCCGACCTGGTAGCGTCAGTAGATGGGTTGGACGGAGTCTCGACCTGGCCTGAACCTCTCTGACTTCAGTTCAGGACTTTCCTCGCCCCCGAAGTTACACGAAATTGAGCGGCCTCCGGTTTCCCGCAAGCAAATTGGGGGAATTCCCTTTTATCCAATTCGGCCGTCAATGGGACCAATCGGCTATAGCCCGCGTGACTGGACCGGCCGGCACGTAATTTCCACCAAGTCTGAACTCCGATCGCTCAGGCGGGCAGTTGACAATCGGCGGGCGCTAAAGCATATTTTAGTTTGTGCAGAATTCGTCGCAATGCGACGAGCGGTTCGTTGTGCAATTTGCTTACCCTAAAGAAAAAGTGTCGCAGCCCAGGGCTGCCGACGCAGTTATAACGGAGGTTAAGACTGGAATGGCAGACAAACAGCTTATCTTTGACGACCAGGCTAGGGCCAGCCTGATGCGGGGTGTGGAAGAGCTGGGCAGGGTGGTAGGGTTAACCCTTGGACCCAGCGGCCGCAACGTCCTCCTCAACCGTATGTGGTCTCTGCCGGTCGTCTGCAGCGACGGCGTAACTATTGCCAAAGAGGTTGAGCTGCCGGACGTTTACGAGAACATGGGCGCCCAACTGGTAAAGGAAGCCGCCGCCAAGACTAATGACGTGGTTGGCGACGGCACCACTACGTCGGTTGTACTGGCCCAGTCCATGGTAAGGGAAGGCTTCATGAACATCGCCGCCGGAGCCAATGGCATAAGCCTGAAGTCGGGTATCGACCGGGCAGTGGCAGCGGTGGTAAGCGAGGTCAACGGCATTTCCCTTCCGGTGGAGAACCGGGAGCAGGTCGCCAGAATTGCGGCCCTCTCGGCGCATGAGGAAAGTATCGCAGACCTTATTGCGGAAGCTATGGACAAGGTAGGCCGCGAGGGAGTAATCACCATCGAGGAATCCAAGAGCATGACCGACGACCTGGACTTCGTCGAAGGCATGCGCCTGGACCGGGGCTACCTCTCACCTCATTTCGTAACGGACGCGGAGCGAATGGAAGTGTCGCTGGACCAGCCGCTGGTGTTGATTACCGACACCAAGGTCTCCTCAGTTAACGATATTGTTCCCACGCTGGAAAAGGTGGCTCAGGCCGGCGGCAGGCCCCTGGCCATCATCGCCGAAGACGTTGACGGTGAGGCGCTGGCCACGCTGGTGGTCAACAAACTGCGCGGCACCATCAGTTGCGTAGCCGTCAAGGCTCCCGGCTTTGGCGACCGCCGCAAGGCCCTGCTCGAAGACATTGCCATCATGACCGGCGCCACGGTCATCAGCAACGATACCGGCCTCTCCCTGGACGCCGTGGAGTTCGAGCACCTGGGATCCGCTCGTAGAATATTGGCGCTGAAGGACGAAACCACAATCGTTGAGGGGCACGGAGCGCCGGAGGCCACCGAGTCGCGTGTTGCCCAAATACGGGTCCAGGTGGAAGAGACCACTTCCGATTACGACCGGGAGAAACTGCAGGAGCGCCTGGCCGCACTGGTAGGCGGGGTGGCCGTTATTCGCGTGGGGGCCGCCACCGAACCGGAGATGAACGAAAGGAAGTCGCGCACCGAAGACGCCCTGTCAGCCACTCGCGCGGCCGTAGAAGAAGGTATCGTACCGGGCGGCGGTGTCACCCTTGTTCGCGCTGAGCAGGCTCTCGAGGACCTACAGAACAGCCTGTCGGGCGACGTGGCCCTGGGAGTGCGTCTCGTCCGCCATGCCCTCTCGGCCCCGCTGCAGCTGATTTCAGCCAACGCCGGCCACCCCGGCCAGGTGGTGCTGGACAAAGTTCGGGATGGCGAGGGCGACTGGGGCTTCGACGCCGAGAAGGGTGAATTCACCCACCTGATACAGGCCGGCATTATTGACCCGGCCAAGGTCACTCGCTCGGCCCTGCAGAACGCGGGCAGCATCGCCGGGATGTTGCTCACCACCCAGGCAGTAGTGGCAGAGATTCCCGAGTTCAAGCCCTTGCCGGCTGACGTGCATGACTTCATGCACGATTAGCGCAGCTGGCTGCCGGCCAACTCTGACAAATAGCCAGGAAAAATAGCCAAATTTGGCAATCGGAACGGGGAGCCAGCTTTCGCAGGGGCTCCCCGTTTCCCTTACCTGAAGACTCATGCTAAACGGCGCCGTACTTGACCGGGACAACATTCGCCGACTAGTCCTCTCCCCTCCTGAAGGTCAGCTTCCGCTGGTCGAGGGTTGGGCGTCTCTGGACGAGCAGGTCCAGCCGAGCGGCATCGACTTTCGTATCCTCAGGATTGACCGGCTGTTAACCGCCGGCCGAATGGGAGTGAATGCCGACGACAGGACTCTTTCGGCAACCGAGACGGTGGGGTTCGGAAGCGACGGCTGGATATTCCTGGAAGCAGGTTCCTACCTGGTTACCTGCTGTGAAATAGTGAACATGCCCCTGGACCTGATGGCTCTGGCGCAGCCCCGCTCCAGCCTGTTACGCAGCGGCGTCAGCCTCCCCACTGCGGTTTGGGACCCGGGTTACCGCGGCCGGTCGCAGGCCCTGCTTATGGTCCAGAATCCCGCTGGTTACCACGTTCAACAATACGCCCGCTTTATGCAAATGGTCTTTTTCCGCCTTTCCAACCCTGCTCCCGAAGGTTACAGCGGCCGCTACCAGGATGAACGGCCATGAGTGCGGTCGCGGACCCTCGCGCGAAAGCAACGTTTGTGAAGGAGCGGGCAACCCGGGCTGGGTTCGACCTGGCGCGGATAACGACCGCAGAGGAGTTTGTTTTCGACCGGGAAGCAGCGTTGAATCGGATCGAGCTGGGCCTGATGGACGGGCTTTCGTGGTACCGCCCGGCAAGAGTAAACCGGGGCGCCTCGCCCCGGGAACTTCTTCCAGGGGCGCGGTCAATCATCTGCCTGGGCCTGAACTATTTCACCGATGAAGAAAATCATGCTGATTCCATTACCGGGGACTATCGTCTCAACGAAGGCGGCCCACCCCTGGCCGGGAAGATAGCCCGTTACGCCAGGGGCCGGGACTACCACCGGGTAATGAAGCGCAAGATGAGATCCCTGGTGGAGGACCTTTCGCAGCAGCTGGACTCTGAAATCTCGGCCAGGTGGTACGTAGATGATGGCCCCATGCTGGACCGCGCGGCAGCGGCCAGGGCCGGACTGGGCTGGTTTGGAAAGAACACCAACATCCTGACCAGCCAACTGGGGTCCTGGATATTGCTGGGACAAATCATCACAGACCTGGAGCTGGAACCTGATGCCCCCGTGAAGAAAAACTGCGGCAACTGTGTCAGCTGCATAGACGCCTGCCCCACGGGCGCAATCGTGGCCCCTTATGTCATAGATAACGCCCGCTGCATTTCCTACCAGACCATCGAGAATCGGGGGGCGATACCCAGGGAAATGAGGCCGCTGATGCTGGACTGGGTATTTGGCTGCGACATTTGCCAGGAAGTATGCCCGGTCAATCGCAAGGAAACTCCGACCCGGGAACCGGAGTTTGGAAGAAGGGGACTGGCCATCGCAGACCTGACGGGGCTGCTGCAGATGACCGAGGATCAGTTTCGCGCCAGGTTTGCCGGCACTCCCATAATGCGCGCCAAATACAGTGGTATGCAGCGCAATGCCTGTGTTGCGCTGGGAAACCTGAAAAACCCTGAGGCTGTCCCAGCGCTGGCTGGAGCCCTGGATTCTGGAAGTCCACTGGTCAGGGGCCACGCTGCCTGGGCGCTGGGGGAGACAGGCACCAGGGAAGCGGTTGGAGCCCTGCGAGAGGCGCTGGAGGGGGAACAAGACCCTGACGTACTGGAAGAAATTTCAGAGGCGCTCGGCAAATGCCATGCATAGCACAGCGCGCACTCGGGGTCTCGCACAAGACTTGAGGCTACCGGCGCCAAAGTACGCTCGTAGCAACGAATTGTTCCCGGGGGTGCAGGAATTGATGCATTGGCGGCCGCCGCAAGAGTTGCCAGTTAACTGACGGTCCGTTTAAGACGCGCTTCCCAAGCGAGGCGCCGCGCCCATCCCCTCTGGGCTCCAGCTCAGTCAACTTCTCCGGATAACGCTTTTCGGACTT
>JAPPJA010000451.1 GCA_028874675.1 Chloroflexota bacterium | reverse complement strand
GAGAATTCCAGCCCCAGACCCTATCTCTCACAACAAGTTTGACTGAGTACTAGTTCCCACTATGGACAGCCCGCTCTCGGGCCGGAAGTTCGGGTCCCCCGATTCCAACGCTCGGGAAATGGGACAGGTCCCATCGAGTCTCCCTTGGTGATTGCCGATTGGCCTAACATATATGGTACTAGGAATTTCCATTTAATCAATGATTGGTGTATGGCGAGGTAAAAATTCGTTACGTGCCTTTAACAATACTCGGGCGCTTCTGCTGATATCCGCCAGCGGGGATCCGATGCCTGTAACCAATCGGGTAATGAAACTATGCACCAAAACTATACTATAACTTCTTTGGCAAGAGTAATAATTGTTACGATATTCGACGTTGCCGGTGTGTGAAATTTGTAACGTATTGACAAAAGAATAGCAGGCCTGTATAAGTTTCCCGTACTAATAGCCTGCTTGATTCAGGTTCGGCAAGGTTTGCACTTTTTTGATTGCCTGGTCCAGGCTTGATTCCGCGTTCGGGAGTCCGAATCCAAGATGGGTTCCCGTATATAATCTAAAATGGCAGGAGGTTTCACAGGATGAGGTTTCCCAAGGTTGTTCCCTGGCGAAGGTATTCGCTGACATTCCTGATATTTGCGGCTCTTTTCGCGGTAGCTTGCGGCGCTTCCGAGGCCCCGGCGCCGGCGCAAGAGCCGGCCAGTCAGCCAGCCGCTCCCGCCGCTGCTCCCCAAGAGCCTGCCTCTGCGGGAGAGCCAGCTGCTGAAGCGCCGGCCCCGGCTGTTCCCACAGACGCACGTGCCCTGACGGAGACCCGGCAGTTTGAATCTACTCCCACTCCCGAGCCCGGGGCAGCTTCTGCCACCGCGACGCCGGTTCCGACCCCTACCCCCGGCGCCGCTTTCTCCGCTAAAGACACGATCTACCTGGTAACCCAGGAAGAGCCCACTTCACTGGGCACCTTCAGCGACGGTTGCAGCGGAAACGTACCGTCGATGATCTGCGAAGAAATCGCAACCGACCCGTTCACGTGGATTGACAGCACCAACTTTGAAGTTGTGCCCCTGAGCGGCGTTGACAGCTGGTCCCAGGTTGACCCGGACCGGTGGCGGTTCAACCTGCGGGAAGGCGTTGAATTCCACAACGGAGAACCCTGGAACGCCGAGGCCGTGGCTTGGAACCTGGACCAGAATGGCAGGCCCGACATTGGTGGCGGATTCAGCTTCCATCAGACCATTACCGGTGAAGTTGTTGACGACCTGACGGTGGACGTAGTCTGCGAAAAGGTCTGCCCCATTTTCCCCCGCACGGCCATTTTCACCGTCTTCCAGGCGCCTGAGTGGTATCAGAATGCCAGTGAAGACGAGCGGGAACGCAACACCATCGGTATCGGTCCCTACAAGATAGTCGAATGGCGTCCTGGCGTAGAAGTGGAGATCGAGGCGTACGAGAACTACAAGCCCAACACCGCTTTTGACGCGCAGGCCCCTTCCATCCAGTATGCTTTCCAGATCTGGCGTCCGGAACCCCTGGTTCGCGCCGCTGTGATCCAGGCCGGTGAAGGCGACTGGGCCGTGGACATCGGCTTCGAGAATATCGAGGCGGTCCCTGTAGCCAAGAGCGGTACCAACAACGAGGTATTCACTCTGGTGGCCGACAACATCTGGCACCCCGAGTTGAGGAAGAAGGAAGTCAGGCAGGCCCTCGCCCTGGGTGTGGACTGTCAGACCCTGATGGAAGTCCTCTACGATGGCCTCCAGGAATGCATAGGCAATATCTCCCAGTGGGGTACGGTTGGCATCAACGAGAGCAACTATGCCGACTACGGCTTTGACCCCGACAAGTCCCGCGAACTGCTGGCCGCCTCGGGATATTACAAGCCTGAGTACGATCCCGCTGACAACAACTTCGACGTAAACGAAGAGATCCGGATTCACACCCGCGCCGCCCGCGTGTATCGCGGCCTGGAGATGTTCGAGTCCGTGGTTTCAACATGGCGCGACCTGGGCGTGAATGCCCACGTGGTGGTGCTGGAGCCCAACCGGGCGCGCGAAGCTCGCCGGTCCGGATGCGGCAAGTTCATCGTTGTCAATGATGACGGAAGCCAGGACCGCTCCGGCGCCCTGGCCTGCGCTGAACAGACGCCGCCGGCTCCCTTCGGCGCTTCCACCCACTACTATGAGACGGCTACCTCAAACGAGGCGCTGGACATGCAGCGTCAGCTGGTGCTCCGCAATAGCTGCTTCAATGTAAACAGCCGCGTCTGCAACCTGGTCCCAGGCATTGACGGGCAGTCCTTCGAGGACAGCATCGACGATGCTATCTCCACCCCGCTTGGTCCCGATCGGGTTCGCAAGATGGAAGCGATGGCCCAGATTATTCATGACGAATACTGGTTCCTGCCCTTCTTCGTTTCCGTACAGGTGTACGGCATGGCCGCAAACCTGGAATGGGAACCCAGGTACGATCCCCGCACCCGCGTGAACTCCATGAGGTTCTCGCAGTAACAGATTCCAAGGTTTGATTCCAGCGCGCCCCGGTTTGCCTGTTACAGGTTGCCGGGGCGCTTTCTTGTAATTCTCACGCTGCAGCGCAGGGAGTCAATGCAGGGCAAACAAGAACTGTGGCCGGTGGGAGACCCGGGAATCCACGTCGCGGCAAATTGCGTACTCTCATTGCAACCGGCCTCGAAGAACGCGGGTAGGGCTGTTGCGGTCCCCTGCCATTGGAGTCCACGGTTGCCAGGGTCCGGAGGACTTGCGGGCCGCAGGCCGCGGGCGGTTCCCAGGCGGTTACTCAAGAGTCGATTCTGATGATTTCGGAACAGAATCATTTGGCGTATTGGCTTCACCTATTTCCTGCTATAGAATGCTTGACAGCTCCGAACTATTGCAACCTATTACGTTGACGTTGACTAAACGAGCAATGTTGGTAAAATCCGAAGACAGGTATTTCAATGCAGGGTGAAAGGGCAGGGTGAGGGTATCCCATAAGCAGGCTGGCCCGAGACTTGCGCAGATGTTCAGATTTGGTGGGATTTTCCAGCCAGGCAGCCCCGCCATACCGGCTGGAGCCGGTATCCAGGAATCCTTGCTACGCTGGACCTGTATGCAGCGTCAGCGTTGCCGGTTTTTCCGGCCTGCACCCGACCGACGAGTTCCAGGTCTCCGCGAATGGGAACTCTGAACTGTTACAGAATTGCGCAGGTAGTTGACGATAACGGGAATTGCCTTTAATATCCTTCAACCAACCCTAGCGGAATGTACATTTACTACTACTGACAGCCAAACTGTTCTGACGGGGGAAGAAATTGCGTAACTACATGATTCGCCGTGTCGGCCACTCAGTGTTTATTGTGGCTGGCCTGATGGGGTTACTGTTCCTCGCCATTAACGTTCTGGGAGACCCGGTGGAGTTGATGGTGGATGAAGACGCGTCTCAGGAGACCATCGATGCTCTGCGTGCCAAGTTCGGACTGGACCGTCCCCTGTACGTTCGGTTCGCTGACTTCTACTGGGATTTGGCGCGGCTTGACTTTGGCAAGTCCCTTCGCCATCGCATTGACGCGCAGGAGATGATATTTGACCGGCTGCCCAACACGGCGGCCCTGGCCCTGGTAGCCTGGGTTATTGGTATGGCGGGCATTCCGCTGGGCATGCTGGCGGCCAGACGCCCCAGGGGGTTCATCGACCGCATTGTTAACATATTGTCCTTTGCGGTGATATCTGTCCCCCAGTTCTGGCTGGCGCTGATGCTGATCCTGGTGATTTCCGTGCAGCTGGACCTGCTTCCCACCTCCGGGTACAAGGGACTGGGTCCGGAGGGGTGGAAGTACATGGTCCTGCCGGCGCTGGCGCTTTGTCCCCTGGTAATGGGTCGCAACGCCCAGATTACCCGTTCAACGATGATCGAGGAAATTGCCAAGCAGTACGTTTCCACCGCGCGGTCCAAGGGTTTGGGGGAGACGGCCATACTGTACGGGCACGTGCTCAAGAACGCTTCCATTTCCATCGTGACCCTGATGGGTGATGAGCTGGCCGGGTTCATGAACGGTTCAACCGTGGTGGAGATCATTTTCGGCTGGCCCGGCATCGGGAAACTGTTGATTGACGGCATTAACGCCCGCGACCTCCCCATTGTGACTGCCTCGGTGTTCGTGGTTGCGCTGATGGTGATGGTCATCAACCTGTGCGTTGACTTGCTTTACACCTGGCTGGACCCCAGGATTTCGTACAGCTAGCACGTTTGGTTCCAGGGGAGCCGGTCAAGGGTTTGGCTGGCGCCTGAGGGAACAAAACGGACACGGTTAATATTCTGCTCGAAGGACTTGGTTTCGAAATGCAAAGCGAACTGACAACCGTAACGCAGAAATCCAACCCAATAGTGGCGATCTGGAATAACGCGTTGGTCCAGGCCTTCCTGAACGACCCGATTACGCTGTTTTCTGCGCTGTTCCTGTTT
>JAPPJA010000232.1 GCA_028874675.1 Chloroflexota bacterium | reverse complement strand
GGAGAAATCTTGACTACAGCCGGCGAGGTTCCCGCCTTCGCGGGAACGACGAAATAATACGCAGGATAGCTCCAGTTTTCAATTTGACTATACCACCCAGACCGCGCGGGCCAGTCCCAAACGGCTTCTCCGGACCACAGATCAAACAAGAAGGGCCCGGCGTTGGAATTCCGGGCCCCGTGGGGTTGCCTATATGTGGTGGAAGGGCGCTCAGGCAGCCTGGCAGGCTGCCCCGGTTTCGCAGGTGTTAGTTTTCCTCCGGCCGGTCAAAGCCAATATCCAGGTCTCGTAGAAATTCTTCTATATTGGCGGACAGAGGCGGGGGAGCGGGATCGTCCTGGCGCTGTTCGCGATCGTAGTGTTCTTCCAGCTGACCCAACAAAGAGGAAACATCCTCGCCTTCGCTGGTCACCATCTCGGCAATGGAGTCATACTGTTCCTTGCCCCGGTCGGGTTCAATCAGCCGGTCCGGCAGGTCATACTGGGCGCAGAGAATCTCCATCAATCGGGAGGTACCCATCAGGTCTTCATCGACCTGGTAGTACTGGGGAAGGTGGACCACGAAGGTCCGGGTTTCTACACCTTCCCGGGCCGCTTCCTGGGGAATCAGATAGGTAATTGTGGAAGGGCCCTCGTAGTCGCTGGTCTTAACCCGGCATTGGCGTTGCTCTTCTTCCAGGTCGCCGCCAACTCCGGAACCGGACACCAGCAGAGGCCGGGTGTGGGGAACCATGTCATACATCGCCCCCACCAGGGAGTACCGTGTAACGCCCATGTGGCGCACCAGTTCCAGCATGGCGTCGGAATAGTCTTCTCCGTAAAGATGGGGCTCCAGGAGGTGCGCCAGCAGCAGGTCCTGGCCTTCATCCCTCTGCACATAGCGGATAATAGTATTGGGAATGGAAACTTCCCGCTTGCCCTGGTTGAAATAGGAACGGGGACGGTACCGGGTGAAGTCGTAGAACAGGCCAGGCCGGTGCAGGCGACCCAGTTCCTTGGCGCGCATGTGCCGTTCTATCCGGCCCAGGCTGAGGCTGCCAACTCGGCCCACATCAATCCAGGGACGCAGCACCGCTACCAGGTGGGGGTCCTTCAGCTCAGGAAGGGGTTCGTTGAGTTCAAATTCACCAAGTCTCATGCACCATAGTTTGACAGCGGGAGCCCTCATTTACAAGACCAATACGAACCTCCCAGGCTGCTCCATAAAGTCCCAATCCCCGGCTCCCTTGGCTCATTCAGCTGAGTGACATCCGCCCTCGGTCAACGAGGCAACCCTGTCCTGCTATGGCGTGGCCAGATATTGCTACTGTCTCGGCGGCGCCACGGCAAAGGCGACTGTTCTTCGCCATTTCGCATTCGCCGGAAATGTGCCAAAAGCCGGTTGTGAACCATAATCACGCTAATTAACAGCCGCTTGCTATCCGGAGATAAGGCCCTTGAGATGGGGCACAAGCGAAAACGAGGGCAAGAGGTGGCGAAAAAATACTCGGTCTGGCCGGAGCATCCCAGCCAGCAGCTGCGACCAGCTTCACCCAACAGCTGGATTAAAACTGGCTCTCGCCGGCGGAGGATGCACCCAGTTGGACCCTGGACACTTCGCCAGTCCAAATGGCACTGGAGGAAATTACTCCATCCTGTGTCCCGGTTATTGCTGAATGCAACGGCTGATGGGATACTGTACGCCTTTGCGAAAGGAGCCTTGATATGAAAGTCGTAGATGTTCACAGCCACATAGTCCCGGACTGCTTCTGGAAGGCCAACGCTCAGGACGGCAACTGGTACGGCGCCAGCCTCTTTGTGCGTGACGGCATCCAGTACATCAATGCCATGAATCGGGTAGCGGGCCCCATCGACCAGAAATGGCAGTTCACACCGGACGAACGCCTGGCCTTTATGGACCAGCAGGGCGTTGACGTGCATGTCCTGTCCGTAGCTCCCTACCTGACCAACTATCACCTGGAGCCCGCCGAGGGATTGGCGTCAGCGAGGGAACTGAACGATGGCACGGCGGAGTTCGCCCGCAGTAATCCAGACCGCTTTATCGGCCTGGCCACAGTGCCCATGCAGGACACGGCGGCCGCCGCGGAGGAGCTGGAACGCTCCATGCAGGAACTGGGGCTGGCTGGCGTCGAACTCAACACCAACATGGAGGGTCATAACTGGGACGAGGAACGGTTCATGCCTTTCTTCCAGACTGCGGAGCGCCTCGGCGCATTCGTTTTTTTCCACCCCCACAACCCGGCCGGTTCCGATCGCGCCACCCGCTACTACCTGTCCAACTTGATAAACTTCCCGCTGGACACCACCATCGCCATTGCGTCGTTTATCTTCGGGGGTGTTCTGGACAAGTGCCCGGACTTGAAGCTCTGTTTCGCCCACGGCGGCGGCTACGCATGCTTCGGCATCGGACGAATGGATTTTGGAGCGGGAGTACGACCGGAGCCGAAGGTGAACGAGATCCAGGACATGCCCAGCGACTACCTGCAACGCCTCTACTACGACAGCATCACCCACAGCGACGAAGGCCTCAAGTACCTGGTGGACCGCGTTGGCGTCAACCGGGTCATGCTTGGCGACGATTTCCCGTTCGACATGGGGCCCACGGACCCGGTGGGATGGCTGAAGTCCCTCCATCATTTGAACGACTACGAAAAGCGCCGCATCCTGGGGGAAAACGCGCAGGAGGTCTTCGGGATAGAGGGGTAGAAGGCCTTGCTGGAAAAGAGTATGTCCGGGAGGCCGTAGTAAAATGAAACAAATCACGGTCTGCCGTTTGTTATAACACCCGCCGCGGAGGCTCCAGTGACGACGCCGTTGGAATTGGAAGGACTACGAGGAGCCATAGACTCTTGTGAAGGCGCGTTGCGTTGGGCAACCAACCCCCAGATCATGGATAGTCTTCCAGAGGACGCGCGAAATATTTTCCGCAACGGCGTCATTCAGTGCTTTGAAGTGGCATATGATGAATGCCGCAAGGCAATTCACAAGTGGTTGCGTGAATCTGACATTCCGGTCAGGGGCAATTTGTTCAGAGATGCGGGCTCCGCGGAGTTGCTCGACAACGTTGAAAAATGGATGGAGTTCAGAGTGGCACGAAACAGGACCAGCCACTTTTACAGCATTGGCTTCGCTGAGCAAACCTTTGGGATAATCACTGACTTTCTCCCCATCGCAAAGGATTTATTGAATAACCTGGAGGAAAGAGGTGGACGTTGACATCAATCCTGTCCATTTCAATACCCTGTCATCCATCCGCGCACAACAGGTTCCCGACTGCGAGGTTAGAGCCTTTGGATCCAGGGTAAAGGGTACCGCACGCAAGTATTCTGACCTGGACCTGGTGGTGGTGGGGAAGGGGCCACTGGATTTGAGCCGTTACTCGAAGCTGACCACGGCCCTGGAGGAATCCAGCCTTCCTTTCAATGTTGACGTACTGGACTGGCACTCTATCCCGGAATCCTTTCGCCAGGGCATAGAAAGGCAGTACATTGTGCTTCAGCAGACCGGGATGTAGGCAGCGATAGCGGGCTTGAGCTTATCAAGCGTTTACTCTTGCCCTCGATAAACCTGGGTGTCGGGGTAGAAGGAATACCAGCCGAACCAATAGGCGTTGTGGGTGGGTATTCGGGGCAGGCGAACTGATGAATCATCCTCTCTCACCAGGGCATCCTCTTCCACCCGCCACAGTTGACCGGAGCTGTCAGCGATGGCGCCGCCGGCCCTTTCTTCGCCATCGGCCACACTGAAGGCTTCCTCGCCTCGCTGGTAGGCCCGGCTGCCCAGGTGGCCGGTGGTTACGACAACCAGGGCCTGTCCGCCCAGCTCGTCATTTACGACGGTGTCCTTACGCAAGTCCTCAAGAGGGTAGGCCTTGGTCTCCCCGTTGATATTCAGCCCTATCAGCTGACCCTTGGTGATGAGGGCGTCGCTTTTTCGCCACACGGGGAACATGGTCCGGGGACTTTCCCGATATCCGAAGTAAATGGACCTCTCGTCCCACTCCGATTCATAGAAGCGACCAGGATAGATTCCAGTTTCCCGGTCAAGCACCGTCGTGTCCGGGTGGGCCTTCAGCCACTCCTCCCACGTAGTGGTGACCACCGGCAGCAACTCCAGCCGGATCTGGGAGCCCGCCAGGGGCCCCGCTGCCGGCACACCGGTAAACTGGTTCCAAAGGGTATGGGTCTTTCGGTCGTACATCAGCTTGTTGCTGCGGTAGAGCATGTCCGAAGTGCCAAACTCTACCCTCTCGCCGTTCAGGTTAGTGGAATACACGATTCCAGCGCCGCAGAGGGTTCAATATGCCAGGGCAAAGGGCACACCTCCTACCACATCGTTGGCCATTTCGTGAGCGTTGATGATGCGATGAGGGTAGGCCCGATGTTCGCCATTGAAGGAGACGCCAAAAACCCGGTCTGCCGGATCGAGAAAGTCAGCATCAGCGCCGTCAATTACCGGGGCGTCAGTCAGAT
>JAPPJA010000394.1 GCA_028874675.1 Chloroflexota bacterium | reverse complement strand
TAGGATCACCATCAATGCCCCGGAGGCGACGGCCCACACCGCCAGCCAGGCCCGCTTGATGAAGGGATGTTCGTAGGTCAGGTTCGGAGGGGTCCCGGTGAGGATGTCTCCCATCAGGCCCCGGGCCTCCCCGTCGCACTCGGCGATTTCCGTTCCGGTGATTCCCTCCACCACCCCGCACAGGGTCCCGTGGGCGCCCTGCACCAGCCAGCCGGCGGCGGCCCTGGCCCAGCGGGACGGGTCCAGCGCGCCCAGCACCCGGTCCCACAAGCCCTTGGGCTGGTGGACGGGGATCAGGGCGTGAAAGATATGGCGCTCGCCTCCGCCGATGCGGGGCACCCCCAGGACCAAAAGAAAACCCTGTTCCGGGTCCAGGTCGGGTTGCTCGTCCAGGGCCGGGTACTCGAAGGTGTACTCCCAGCCCTCGGAGAGCTGCTTCCCGCTCCCCTGCACCCGGTAGGTGTTGGTGATCCACTCGCCGGTGTCCGGGTGGCGGATGGAGTAGTAGAGTTCGCTGACCTGTAGGCTGAAGATGGGACGGGCCACGAAGTCTCCCTCCTTCTTCCGCTCCACCATCTGCCGGTCCTTGTTGACCAGGGTGATGTCGTCGGGAGGCGGGGACTGGGCCAGGGCAACGCCGCTGGCGGGTATGGCGACGATGACTGCCAGCAGCAGCGCCGCCAGGAGCGACGCGGCCCGGCGCGGGAGCCGGGGTCTGAATCTCTGGGTCAACTCGTTCACCTCTCTCCGGTTTCGACGCTGGGCCGTTAGGCCAGCGCCGCCGGAAAGTGTGAAGAAAATCGGCGCCGAAAAAGACCCCTTATAGAGGGCCGCATCCGTGCGGCCTTTTACAGGGACTCTTTTTTTCCGCCCGCGTCCTGCATCATTGGGGGTGTACAGGAATTTGGTGTTTGTAGTGACTCGGGAAAAGTGCTGGTTTCAAAGCTGAAACAGGTACGAATCGAGGGGAAAAGCGGCCCAAGCCTGTTAACACTTTGTTGAAAGGTCCCGGTTCAGCCCCGGTACGCAAAACCGGGGTAGGGGGTCAACAAGAATACCGGGCGCCCCGGCGGGAAATCGCGCATTTCCCCCTATAGGGGTCAACAGGAAAACGGCCCTGGCAGGCTGCCGGGGGTCGTGAGCCGGGGACATGGAGGAGGGCTTATGGAACCTGAGAAGGGCGGCATCGACGGCAGCAAGAGCGTGCGGGACATACACCACCTGCGGCTGATGTCGCTGCTGCAGGAGCAGGAACGCAAGCACGGGCGTCGTCGGGCGGCGGAAATCCTGGGCGTGGACCGGCGGACCCTGGACACCGCCCTGGACCAGGGGATGCTGACCCGGCGCATCCGGGGGGCGCTGGAAAAGGCGCTCCAGTCGGGTGTCGGCTCCGCCGCCGCGCAGCAGCGGGACCGCAACGACATTCTGGAAGACCGGCTGGGAGACCTGGAAGGGCTGGTGGAGGAGCAGGGCCGGGAGATGCGGGTGGGACGGCGGGCCGCCGAGGACGAGATCAGGAAGCTGCGGGAAGAGCAGACCCAGGGGCTGCGACGGATTGAACGGGCGGTGGCCGGGCTGAAGGCGGCGGGCATCAACGGCGAAGGGGAGGAGAACGCGTCAGGCGTACAGCCCGGAAAGCCGGTCAATCTCAAGCGTGAATACCCCGAACTGGTGACCCTGGAGCCTGCCGACGACGACCAGGAGGTCTTCGGCGACGCCTGGAAGTTGGTCCGGCAATGGCGGAAGTTCAAGGACACCCACCCCAACGAGGGCCGGGGCCTGGACTGGCTGCTGGCGGAAGAACGGTTCCTGGCGGTGGAACTGGAGTTGCTGGAAGACCACGGCCTGACCCTGCCCCCGGCCCGGTTCCCCCTGCGGGGCTTCGACCGCAGCGGCCAGGTCAATTGGCGCCGCAAGGCCCTGGAGGACACCCGCCGGAAGGTCAGAAGGAGGAAGCTACTGGCCGGGGCTTGGCACGCCCTGACCCTGGAACGCTGGCGGCGGTAGACGGGCCTGACGTGGACCTTCTTGTCAGCAATTTGGGGAAAATCGCCAGGGGGGCGGCGCAAGGGGTCTTTTTCTGTCCCGGCGCCTGTGATAATGGCCGTGTTGTCTGGATTTGCCAGGGTTTCCAGCCATAGAAATCCTGGGGGCACGATCCCCTGTTGCCCGGGTTGACCGTAGGGATGATTCGCTCTCCTGAAAGTCCCCAAGAGGGAATGCTGCCGCTGCGGATTCGACGTAGCTCTCCGCAGGCAGCGCGGACCGGACCAGGCGGAGTTGATACAGTCCTCCGTCCCCGTTCCAGTCCGGCGGTTGGAGTTTGACGTAGCTCCTCTGGCTGCCGGGCACCCGTTCAGCGGTTGGGAACTGATCCTTCCCGTCGCTGGACACCCGTCCAATGACAGGAGTTGACCGCTCCGGTCGCCGGACACCGGGGACGCGGCGGTTGGTCCCGCTGCGTTCTCACCTGGCCGAGGCGTTGACGGCGCTGCTGGCGGCGCCCCGGCCGGAACCCAAACCAACGGCGCAACATAGTTGTCAAGGAGGTGGCGCACAGGAACCTAAGATATCCCTAACCAACGGCGCATCATCATCGTCAAGGAGGTGACGTACAGAAACAGAACGATATCCCGGATTCCCCTAACCACCGGTACCACGCTGCGGAGTGATAGCAGGCTCCGCTCCTACTTCCCACTGCGGTCGGAGCGTTGGAAACGCCCTGGCCGCTTCCCTACACCTGCGGCAAGGACGCTTAACACCGACAGCGGCGCCGCGGCTTCGACATGCTCCGGTCGTCGGAAACGACGGACCGGACGCTTACCCCTGCAACGCGGTTGCCACCGGCGCCGTAGCTGACGGCCTGGCCGGTTGCCGCGCTGCGTTCCTGACCTTCACCTTCTCCCTCACGTAGCGGTTGCCCAGGAACGACACCCCCGTATCGAGTACGGGGCAGGCTCTGGCCGAACTGCGTCCTTCGCCAATCCCCCATACGGCATTGCCCATTGCGCTATTCCGCCCTGGGCGCAGTGCGTCCAGCGCCGGGCGGTTGGTTGGAGCAACTGACCATCACCCTGGGCGAACTGCGCGTTCCGCCAGCCCTCTTCTCGGCGTTTCCCGATGCGCTCTTTGACCGGGGGGGGGCGCAGTGCGTCCAGGGACAGGGGTAATTCCGGCATAACAAGGCCTTTACAAAACAAGGGCGGCTGCGTGAGCCGCCACTGACAAACACAAAATTTGCACACGAGCGGGGCCGTCTCCCACTGCGGGAGGCGGCCCCGCTTGCTGTTTTCGGAGGAAGCGACATGACCGCCACTACCAGTATCAGCATCAACCGGGCGAACCAGGCAGAGACCACCGGCAACGCCGACGCCAACATCAAGGGACAGGTTGACGCCCTCGGCGACGCCCTGCTGGCCCAGCAGTTCCAGACGAACGACCGGGGTAAGAAGGAGATAGCGAACAGGGGCAAGGCCGAGAGCGAACTGCGGGCCGCCGCCCGGCGCCAGGGCCTCACCCTCAAGGAACTGGCCGCCCTGATGGGCGTGAGCTACAGCCACCTGTGCTCCGTGGCCAACGGCCACCGGCCCTGGACTCCCGACCTGCGGGAGAAGGCCATGGCGGTCCTGGGCGAGGTTCCCGGCCAGGGCATCGTTTACCGCCAGGGCGGCGCGGTCACCAGCGAGAGCAGCCATATCCGGGAGCGGGCCAGGGAAAAGGGCATGACCCTCAAGGACCTGTCCCTCATGGTGGGAATGTCCTACCGGTACATGACCCAGGTGGCAAGGGGGCAACGGAACATGAGCCCGTCGATGCAGGTCAGGGTGGAGTCGGCCCTGGGCGGCCCGGTGGAGATCGCCCCCGCCGTGTGCGCCAACCGCCATGAAAGCATCGCCAGCGGCGGCAGCAGCTACCTGCGGGAACGGGCCCGGGAGAAGGGCATGAGCATGGGGGAACTGGCGGACCTGGCGGACCTGGTGGGGGTGAGTCGCGGGTTCTTGTCCGACGTGGCCCGGGGCCGCCGGAACTTAAGCCCCCGGATGCAGGCGCGGATGGAGCAGGTCCTGGACGCTCCCGTCAGGGTTGAGGCCGCGCCGGTCCCCACCGTGGACCCGCGACCCCTGTGGGAGCGGATGGATGCCCACAAGATCAGCCAGAACGAGGCGGCGCGCCGGGCCGGCATCAGCCCGGCCCATCTCTCCCAGATCATGAACGGCCAGCGCACCCCGTCGGCCAGGGTGTTGCGGAGCCTGCACGGGGTGTTGTTCGCGCCGACTCCGGCGGAACTGGTGGCGCCGGTGGAGCTCAGGGTGATGGCCTGGAAGAAGGGCGGGCGGAACGGCGTGGTGGTCCAGGGCGCCGGCGGGCCGGGCGGCGACACCATCCGCACCGGCGGGCGCGTTCCCTGGGGCGCCGAAGTGGAGTTCGCCTATACCAGCGGATACGACAGCCGGGGCCGGGTGTCGGTGAACCACCT
>JAPPJA010000476.1 GCA_028874675.1 Chloroflexota bacterium | reverse complement strand
CCCAAATGGTGGTTCCCTGTGGTTGGCGGGTACGTGTTCCATTGGTTAGAGGTCATGCAGATGTGCTTGCTACGAGGGGTCGGTTATCACATCTTTGCCGGAGATACCGCCGTTTCGTTGGTTAACAGGAACTCGGATTCAGTTATCTGGTGTTGAGGCAATTCATGCCTGTCGTTATGACTTCTTTCCACTGGGTCTGAGTTGGTTCACCTCCTTTTCTGTGGAATAGCGACTGAGGGGGCAGTACCCGATACCGCGTGGGACCTGGACTGCAGTTGGCCCGGGCTTGCGGAAGTCGGACCTGTCATACTGAATATGAAGAGGGCTATTCGCTGGATGAGCTTTGGCGGCAAGTATATTTGGAATACCAGAATAATGTCAATCAAAAACCTCAATATGTGATAGTAAATCGCAGAAAAATGTGATTTTTGCTTTTAGTTTTCAGCATTGACGTTTCTCACCCAAGGAGGAACTGCGCTTATGCCGTTCATCAACAATGGCAGGACTGCCCGAACGAGCAGCCAGAGCACATGCCTGGGAGCTTCCACGGCTGCTGCCAGGGCCGGGCCTTACCGAAATCCGCAAAATTTACAGCGAATACCGTTAGTGCTACTATTCTCTATGGTCCAGAATCTCTTAACGCCATGGGGCTAATCACAGGAATAGCAGACACCGAAAATGGCTGACTTGGGCGCAATATCGCTTTGGATCGGGCTTGCCCTGGCATGCTATGCCTTTTTTGGGTCTGTAGCTGGCAAAGTGCGGGGCGTGCCGGCCCTGGTGGTCAGTTCACGCCGGTCTGTGTACGTCCTGGTCCTGGTAATGCTGGTAGCCACCATGAGCCTGGTGGGTTCCTTCATCAACCGGGATTATGAAGTGGCCTACGTGGCGGCTCACAGCAGCAACGCCATGGCTGACATCTACACCTGGGTGGCTTTCTACGCGGGCAATGAGGGCTCGCTGCTATACATAGCCTTTGTGCTTTCAGTAATGGCGGCGGCGGCAATTCGCTGGGCTCCGGAACGTACCAGGGACTTCCTCCCCTACACCACCGCGACCCTGATGGTTGTGCAGGTCTTTTTCATAGCCGTTATGGCCTTTATGGCTAACCCCTTTACCAAGCTGCCCTTTATTCCCCCCGACGGAGAGGGGATTAACCCGCTGCTGACCCACTTTGGAATGTTCTTCCATCCGCCAGCGTTGATGGCGGGGCTGATCGGGATCAGCATTCCTTCCGCCTTTGCGCTGGGCGCCCTGGTGGCCGGCAAGAGCCGCGACGAGTGGGCCGACTCAGGCCGGTTGTGGGGCATAGTCACCTGGGCTCTGCTGGCCAGCGGTCTGCTGCTGGGGTCCTGGTGGGCCTATACCATCCTGGGATGGGGCGGTTTCTGGTTCTGGGACCCAGTTGAGAATGCCGCCTTCATGCCATGGCTTGCCCTTACCGCATTCGTGCATTCGATCATGGTCCAGAAGCGGCGGGGAATGTTCCGGATGTGGAACATAGTGCTGATAAACATGGCATTGGGGCTGGCCTTGTACGGCATGTTCATGAACCGGGGAGGGCCTGTGCCGTCCGTCCACTCCTTCGGGGCGTCCACTTTAGGCTGGGTGTTCCTGCTTTTCCTTGCGGTGGGAGTCCTGGTCCCCTTCGCAATTTTTTTCTGGCGGTACAACCAGCTCAAGAGCGCGCAGAACCTGGACTCGATGCTCTCCCGGGAGGCAGCCTTCCTCATCAACAATCTGCTGCTGCTGGGCATAGCCTTCGTCACCCTGTGGGGAACGGTCTATCCCCTGTTTGCGAAGTTGGGAGGCGGAGAAGAGATAACGATCGCCCGACCCTTCTACGACCAGGTAAACGGGCCGCTGATGCTGGCCCTGGTGCTGTTGATGGGGGTGGGGCCATTGTTGCCCTGGCGCCGGGCAAACTGGGCAAGTCTCCGGCGGGCGCTGCTGGTTCCCGCCTCGGCGGCGGTGATAACGGTGGCAGTCCTGGCAGTTTTCATAACGAGGCAGCCCTTCGCCCTTACGGGATTCGGTCTGTGTGCCCTGGTTTCTACGGGGATAGCGATGGAATGGGGGAGGGGAATGCTGGTGCGCCATCGCAATTCAGGCGAGAACTATGCTTTGGCCCTGTTCCGCCTGATTTCCGCCAACCGGCCTCGTTACGGGGGCTACATTGTGCACCTGTCGGTGGTGATGGTGGCCATGGGAGTGCTGGGCGGTTCGTTATTTGACGTGCAACGTGATGTTGTGCTGGCCCCCGGGGAGTCCTACGAGATTTCCGGGTATGAACTGCGCTACCAGGACACAATTCAGGTTAATCGGTCCGACCGGACCGAGTATTTTTCGAATCTGGAGCTGTATCGGGATGGCGAGTTTCTGGAGGACCTGCAGGCCCGGCGCAGCTTCTATCCCTCTTTCAACATGGCCTCGACGCTGGCGGCGATTCGTTCCACCCCCGTTGAGGACTTTTACGTAGTGCCCAGCGAAAACCTCCCCGATGGTTCGGTGGGATTTCGCATACTGGTCAATCCCCTGATCTGGTGGATGTGGGTGGCGGGACCGGTCCTCATACTGGGCACAGTGGTATCGCTCTGGCCGGAGAAGAGTCGCCTGCCGGTTCGTGTCAGGAGTCCGCTGGTGACTGCTTCCGGCGGCGATGGCACCCGGGCCACAACTGCATGATTCTCCATGGGTGGAAGCAGTGCGGCGGCGGCCGACGTTGGGCAGGTAAGCCGTAATGGCCCTGACAATCGGAGTCGTCCTGTCCCTGCTGGGGATTGCGGTGGCAGTCTATCCCTTTGTCCGGCACAGGCTTTTCACGTCACCGTCGGAAATTGCGGGTGAAGCGGCCGAGAAGACGGCCACCGACTCGCAGGCCGCCTCCGGGGGCGACCTGGATGCGATCTACCAGGCGATTCGTACCCTGCAGCTGGAGCGGGAGCTGGGAAACGTTCCTGAAGGGCTCTTCCGGGAACAGTTGAACGGTTACCGGATTGAGGCCGCCACGCTGCTCAGGGCAATGGAGCAGGAGCAGGAAGCGGGTGAGGAGTGGGTTCTGGAGGAAGAAATCAGGGTGGCTCGCGCCGGGTTGCGCCCAAGCTCCGGGGTTGGAGTGGCCTGCGCCGATTGCCGGAGGTCGGTTCCGGCAGAGGTTGATGCCTGCCCTGATTGTGGCGCACCAGATGCAGGTCGGGCCGAAAACCGACGGCCCTCAACAGCGGACTGAGCGGCGCTTGCAATTATGAGCCTTCACAGTTTCCCTCATCCACCCCTGGCGCTTCCCCTGCTGCTTTGCCTCCTGCTGATTTCTTTGGTTACGCATCAGCCCAGGCCGATTTCGGCTCAGGGTAATGATGCGTATTCCCTGCAGGGCCTGGTGGAAAACGGCACTGAGGGCGGAGAAGTCCCTGCCGGTCTGCCGGTGACGCTCCACGCAGTCGATCCCTTGCAGGGTAGGGTTGCCAGTTACAACGCTATCTCGAATGAGGAGGGGAAGTTCCTTTTCGAGAATGTTGCCAGGGTTGATGGCGGCAGCTACGTGCTGGTGACGGACTATGATGGAATGCGGTATAGCGAGATAGTGGAAACCGCGGACCTTGAGGATTCCGTGTCCTTGACCATTTACGAGATCACCAGGGATATTGGAGTGATCGAAGTGCGCAGGCAGGCGATGATTATCGCCGACGTGGACGACAAGAGGCGGCAGATTAGCGCGCTGGAGGTGCTGAGTGTCAGCAACACCAGCGACCGGACGCTGTTGCCCGAGCTGGCCAACATCACGAATCCGGCCGACATTAATTTTCTCCGGTTCTCCCTGCCAACCGATGCAACTGACCTTTCGGTCCAGTCCACCCTGCCTGGAGGCGATATCGTACCCATGGGAACCGGATTTGCGGTAACGGCTCCGGTGCTGCCAGGGGACCACGAGATTACATACAGCTACCGTTTTCCCTACGGGTCCGACAGCGTAGCCTTCAACCAGCGCTTGATACAGGGAGCCGAGACCTACCAGGTGCTTGCCCCATTGGCGCTGTCGCAGATACAGGTGACGCCCCTGGAGCCACGGCCACGAATAGACGTTGGCGGCACTCCCTACCTGGTGTGGGAGGCCAGCAAGGTCCCGCCGGGGAGAGGAGTGGTCCTGCGAATCTCGCAATTGCCCCAGCCCGGCTTGTCCACGATCCTGATTCAGAGTATTTCCGGGACACAGCTTTGGCTAACAATCGTTCCTGTATTGCTGGCTGTTGGCCTGGGCTTTCTGCTCTTGTGGGCATGGTTCCGGGCCCCGAAAACGGCGCCAGCAGCGGCCAGAATATCCGGCGACGACGCTGCTCACCGTCAGTCCCTGATTCAAGCAATTGCGGTCCTGGATGACAGGTTCGAGGGGGGACACCTGACCGAGGAGGAATACGGCTCCCACCGGGAGGAACTTATGGGCAGACTGAAGCAGATGTCGCCCGCCTCCCAGGGGAATTA
>JAPPJA010000462.1 GCA_028874675.1 Chloroflexota bacterium | reverse complement strand
G
This sequence comes from Chloroflexota bacterium, assembly GCA_028874675.1. Lineage (GTDB taxonomy): Bacteria > Chloroflexota > Dehalococcoidia > Lucifugimonadales > UBA3495 > Bin22. The sequence continues at coordinate 4,479 of JAPPJA010000462.1, read as the reverse complement.
AACAAAACTGCATCGTCTATATCCCGACATTCCTGACTTGACTGAGTACTAGAGCCAGGCTTTAAGCGCTCTGGCCCTGGGCCAGGCCGTGGTTAACCTTCTGGTGGAGCAGTTCCAGCAGTTCGCCGTTCTCCTCCAGGGTAAAGTTGTCCACGTAATAGCGGCTCAGCCCGGAACCGCCGTCAACGGCGCCCTCATCCACCATCCTGGTAATCAAGCGATTCTCCGCTTCAACGGAAGGCAGCAAATTGCGGCCGGCCAGGAGGGACAGGGCCGCCACCAGGCCGTACCCACCCCAGTTGGAAACGCTGGCGATCAACAGGCGGTCCACCGTGCTTATGGCGGGTTCGTCGGGCAGGGTGGCCACGGGCGGTATATGTTCCACCACGTTGCCCATACCGATCTCGTTTCCGCCGTCGCCAATGCCAACTGAGGGAATGCCCAGCTCAAACAGGTAGTCCAGGCGGGCGGTGAATTCGGTAATGTCCCTAGACAACATATTGAGGTAAACATCACTGGCGTTGCGCCCGCACCGTTCGATGGAAATGAGCAGGTCCGGCCTCAATTCATCTATCAGGGACCGGGCGGACGCCCTGCTTTCCGCATCGCCGGCTATGGGAAACTCCACGACCCCGGCGCTATCGCCCAGCCAGCCGCGCAGCATGGGGGCGGTGTGAACGTCGGTGACGTAGGTGACGTCATTGCCCAGGGCCTGCAATGCGCTGCCGATTGCCAGGGCGCCGGGCGGGCCGTCAGTCTCGTGCTGCCCCGCGGTGAGAATGTAGAATCCCGTGACGATGGCCACCCGCCCGGGGTGTTCCAGGATGTACCGCGCAGTGCGGTCGCAAAAGTCCTCGGGCAGGAAGGGCCGCAACTGGGAGACGCCCCGCTTGTCCTCGGACAGGATCAGGTCCTCGATGGTGTCGCCTGGGAAATTCATCTGCCGTTCAACTCCTCAATGGACAAGCCTGCATTCCGGCGCATAGGGCAGACTGTTCACAGGACCGCATAGTCGGCATCGCGCTGGGCGGTTACAAACATGTGGCCCGGGGCGTGGGTGATCATCAGCGAGGGTTTGCAGTTGAGGGCCACCGCCTGGGGTGTGACGCCGCAGGCCCAGAAGACCGGTTCCTCGCCAGGGTAAATCTTCACCGCATCCCCAAAGTCGGGGCGGCCAATGTCCTCAATGCCAATCACCGATGGGTCTCCGATGTGCACCGGCGCTCCGTGGGTAGCCGGAAAGCGCGATGTAACCTGCACTGCGCGCACAATCTTGTGGTGCTGCACGGGGCGCATGCTCACCACCATGGGACCCGAGAACACCCCGGCCTGGTTGGTGGGAATGCTGGTGATGTACATGGGAACATTGCAGTTCATTTCCTGGTGCCTGAGGGGTATTCCGGCGTCGGCCATTGCCGTCTCGAAGGAAAAGCTGCAGCCCAGGAGGAAGGAGACCAGGTCATCGCGCCAGATGTCCGCAAGGGAGTCCACTTCCCTGGTAAACTCGCCATTCTCGTAAATACGGTAGTAGGGGATATCGGTTCGTATGTCAGCGCCCGGAGCGGTGAGCCTGGGCTCAACCTCTCCCGCCTCGATTACTTCCAGCAACGGGCAGGGACGGGGATTGCGCTGGCAGAAAAGCAGAAAATCAAAGGCCAGGTCCCTGGGCAGGATGGCCAGATTGGCCTGAACGTGCCCGGGCGCCACCCCGGAAGTGACTCCTCGCCAATCGTCACTGCGGATTCGCTGCCACGTTTCCTGGGGCGTTGCCGGAAGGGTCTGCATTGCCATGAGAGCCTCCAAGTGGTCAAAGTTGCCGCGCCCGGCAAAGGCGGGGGTGTGCTGCCAGGAGAAAAGGGTAACCCATACCGGTCAATGACACCAGATGATTCACGGACAGAGATGAGGGCAAAAAAAGCTTTTCCCTGTCATCTGGTCTCACCTGACCTCATTTTATACCTGGGTGATTCCTCCTGGCGGTGGGAATTATCTCGTTTTGGAGGCCGAAATGAGGTCTCCTGGAGGACTCCGGCCCGCAAGAACTGTTGGACACAGCGCGGGGGAGCCCGGCGAATTCAGCCATTTCATTCCATAGTAAGCAGGCGCATGCCGAAGGGAAAAGGGGAGAAGGTCAGCCATGAGGAAGTTCGGGCGACGACGTAGCGGATTGAGAGCAGCACGGCCCTCGCGCCATTTGCCGGTGGCAGAATCGCTGGAGAGGCACAGAGATACTGCGTCATCATTTGGTGCGCACCTGAAAATCTAATATACTTACGCCATCGAGTTACGAGACAAAAGGGTCCCGCCTGTGTACACCATATTTCTCCTGGCCACCCACGGAAATGGTCTGCACGGCTTGTTGGAAACGATGAGCCGAGCAGGACTTTCCTGCCTGTTTGGCTCCGATTTCTCCCAGGTGGCCGATGCGGCGGAATCGGGACAGTCGCACCTGGACGCGGTATTGCTGGACGTGGCATCCTTCCGGCCGGTGGAGTGCCAGGAAATAGTTTCGGGCTGCCGCAACCTCAAGATGCCGGTGCTGGCGGTCATTCCGGGTGAAGACCTGCAGAACTATGACCCGGCCATGAACCCGGACGAGTTCATCCTCAGCCCAATGCAGCAGGAAGAACTGGTGGCCCGGATCAAGCAGGCCATCTACCGGGTCAGCGGCCCAACCGGCGGCCAGCTGTTGAAGGCCGGCGACCTGGTCATAGACCTGGAGAAGTACGACGTAATGATGGGCGGACGCCGGGTTTCCCTGACCTACAAGGAGTTCCAGCTGCTGGTGATGCTGGCTTCCAACCCGGGCAGGGTGTATTCGCGGGATGTACTGTTGAGCCAGGTGTGGGGGTATGACTACCTGGGCGGCACACGCACGGTGGATGTGCACGTCAGGAGGCTGCGGTCGAAGATCGAGGACCCAGACCATTCCTTCATTGAGACGATCTGGAACGTGGGGTACCGGTTCCGGTCGATAAACTGAGGGCTCGGTGTGGGTGCCTTTTCCGGAAAGCCACGAATGACGTGACCCTAATCCCTGACTTGTCCCGGCCGCGAGTAGTTCAACTAGAATGTATTGATGGGTTGGGGCTAAACCGTCGTTCCCGCGCAGGCGGGAACCTCTGAGCAACTTGGAGGATGAGTTTCCCACAGGAATGGCGATAGACAAGTGCCATCCATCATTTCAATGCAGTTGGACCACTAAGGGGTGGCGTCAAATCGGCTCGTCATGCTTGAAACAGGATGAAGCTTGACTACAGCCGGCGAGGTTCCCGCCTTCGCGGGAACGACGGAATGGTGCTCTGGAAAATTTCCATCTGCAATTTGACGGCGGCCTTTAGCTGATTTCCCCGCTTACCCGTTCCACGTAACGGGCCACCTGGGCGGCCATGCCGGCATTTCCGGGTTGATGGAGTTCCGGGTCTTCTTCGATTATTTTCGTGGCCTCCCGCCTGGCAAGGTCCAGCAGGTCAAGGTCCGATGGCCGGGCCATACGGAGATTCGGCAGGCCACTTTGACGGGTCCCAAAGAAGTCGCCGGGCCCCCGCATCTTCAGGTCGATCTCGGCCAGCTGGAAGCCGTCCCGGGTGCTTTCCAGGGCTGACAGGCGCTCACGGGCCGAGGCGGAGGGGTTTTCCGACAGCAACAGGCAATAGCTCTTGTACCGGCCCCTGCCCACCCGTCCCCGGAACTGGTGCAACTGGGACAGACCGAAGCGGTCGGCCCCTTCGATGAGCATTACCGAAGCGTTGGGTACGTCAATTCCGACTTCCACCACCGCCGTGGTCACCAGGATGTCCAGCTCCCCGTCCCGGAAACTGCGCATTACCCTGTCCTTCTCCGCTCCCGACATCCGGCCGTGAAGCAGGGCCAGCTTGAGGTCGGGGAATACTTCCTTCGACAGTCTCTGGTGTTCGTCGGAGGCCGCCTTGGCCTCGATTACCTCTGATTCTTCTATCAGGGGGCACACAATAAAGGCCTGCCTGCCATTGTTTACCTCCCGGCGGAGGAATCCGTAAGCGGCCTCGCGGCGGTCGGGTTCCACATACCGGGTCTGTATTTCCTGGCGGCCCGGGGGCAGCTGGTCAATAACGGAAATATCCAGGTCGCCGTACAGGGTCAGGCTGAGGGTCCGCGGGATGGGAGTGGCCGACATTACCAGCGTGTGCGGGTTCTCCTCGCTCTTCTGGCGCAGGGAGGAGCGCTGCAAAACGCCGAAACGATGCTGTTCATCCATTACCGCCAGGGCCAGGCGCGGCATTTCCACCCCATCCTGGATCAGGGCGTGGGTGCCAATCAGCAAATCCAGGGTCCCCTCGGCGGCCAACGCCTTGAGGCGGTTGCGGGGCCTGGCGCGGGTGCTGCCGGTAAGGAGACCGACGGTCATGGGCCGGGCCAGGGCTCCCAGGTAAACCGTCAGCAGGTTGTCTCCCTGGGTCGTGTCTGCCATTCCGCCCAGCAGGCGGGTGACAGTCAGGA
>JAPPJA010000202.1 GCA_028874675.1 Chloroflexota bacterium | reverse complement strand
GGCCCAGACGTGCAGCATTGACCTGAACATCGGGCTGCCGATCCTGATTGAGGAAATGGACAACGCCATTGATGAAGCCTATGGCGCCGCTCCGGAGCGACTGTACCTCATCGACGCCGGAGGAAGGGTGGCGTATCACGGCGGGGCGGGCCCGCATTTCTTTGACCTGGACGAATGGGAATCCGCCATTGCAAATTGCGTGGGGAAATAGGGGCAGTCCTGGCGGCCTCGCCCGCGCAGGCGACCGCAACGCGCGAATCCTCAATGAGTGACCGAGGCGCCTCTGCAGGTATGCATTCCCTACTTACCCAATGCAGCCTCGGCCCGGAATATGAACCCGGACCCAAATGACCACCCAAGGGAGCGCAAGATTGACCGAACTGATTGATTTGACCCTGACCCTGGGCAGCGACCGGGTGGTTCCCGTGCCCGGCCTGATCGGCGTTTGCACCGAACCGCTCCACACCCATGAGTCCCATGCCCGTTCCAACACCAAGCTAACGCTGGCGACGCACATCGGGACCCACGTGGACGCGCCCTACCATTTCCATGCCGACGGCACCACCGTAGAAAACATGCCGCTGAACCGGTACATGGGGCCGGCGCTGTTGCTGGACTTGCGCGAAACAGCCAGGGGCCTGACTCCCCTGTCTGTTGCCGACATCCAGCAGGCCGGGGGAACGCTCGAAGCGGTGAGGGACAAGATAGTTGTGCTGTTCACCGGTTGGGCCGCCGCGGAGTCGGGGGGCATACGCTTCTATTCCCAGGGCCCATACCTGAGCAACGAGGGCGCGGCATACCTGGCGGATAACGGCGTCAACGCCGTCTCCGTGGACTTCCCCATAGACAAGCACCCTCCCAGTCCCCAATCCACCATCGACGACTTTCCCGTTCACCGCCTGCTGCTGGGGCAGGGGATACCCCTGATTGAGAATCTGATAAACCTGGACCAGCTGGTGGGGCGCGAATTTGAACTGTGGGCGCTACCCATCAAGCTGAAGGACGGAGATGGGGCCGCCGCCCGGGCCGTGGCCCGCATTCTCTAGGCGGAACACCAGGGCTCGTGGCACATTCCCCTGATTTGACAACGCCCATTTTGCTGGCAACCGGCAATCCCGCCAAACAGCGGGCCCTGAGGGACTTGCTGGAGGGTCTGCCGCTGCAGCCGGTCAGCCCTGCAGACCTGGGCATCGAGGCGGACCCGGAGGAAACCGCGGAAACCCACGAAGCTATCGCGGTAGAAAAGGCCGTGGAGTGGTCGCGGGCGGCGGGAATGCTGGCCATCGCCTCCGATGGAGGATTGGTGATCCCGTCCCTGGGGCCAAACTGGCAGAGCCGCTACACCCACCGCTTTGCCGGCCCGGCCGCCAACGACGACGACCGGAGGGAACGCCTGCTGCAGCTTCTTGGAGAAAGCGCCGGAGATGAGCGGGCAGCTTCGTGGGTGGAGGCACTGGCTATCGCCGACAACGGGGCGCCCCTGAAATCGTGGGGGCTGCGGGGAAGCGAGGGAGTAATTGCCGGCGAGTCGGAAGCGGGACCCCATTCTCCGGGGTTCTGGGTATTTCCCCTGTGGTATTTTCCCGAATTGGGCAAGTATTACAATCAGCTTTCCGACCGGGAGAAGGCAGAATTGGGGGACCACTGGACAGCACTGCGAAGGCTGGTCCAGGACTATTTCAAGAACGAACACCCTTTTGATCCCTGACAGTCCTGCCGGTGAATTGGGGACCCTGATGGGATAGAATAGGCTCACAATCGTAGCATCCATTGTGAACGAAAAGGCGAACAAATTTGCCTTTAAGAGGGAGAACCTTCCTTGACCACCACCGAAACGCTGCCCACTTCCATAGACCAGGTCCAGAATCTGCTGCGTGACCAGCAGTACGTCGCCGATAGGGGGCTGGCCGTGGCAATCTACCTGGCCCTTACTCTCCAGCGGCCCCTGTTCCTTGAGGGCGAGGCGGGCGTGGGCAAGACCGAAATCGCCCGCTCCCTGGCCCGGGCGCTGGACACTGAGCTTATCCGCCTGCAGTGTTACGAGGGCCTGGACGTGAATCACGCGGTTTACGAGTGGAACCACACCCGCCAGATGCTGGAAATACGGCTGCTGGAAGCGACCGGGGGCGTTGACCGCGCTTCAGCCACCGACGACCTGTTCAGCGAGCGGTTCCTGGTGAAGCGGCCCCTGCTCCAGGCCATTGACGGCAGCAGGGACAAGGCCCCGGTCCTGCTCATAGATGAACTGGACCGGGCTGACGAGGAGTTCGAAGGGTTCCTGCTGGAAGTGCTGGCCGACTTCCAGATAACCATTCCGGAACTGGGCACTTACCAGGCGGCGCACCCGCCCGTTGTCATCATCACCTCCAACCGCACCCGGGAGATCCACGACGCGCTGAAGCGCCGCTGCCTTTACTACTGGATCGACTATCCCGACTACCAGAAGGAACTGCAGATAGTGAGCGCCAGGCTGCCCGATGCGCCGCGAAGGCTTGCCCAGCAGGTGACGGGCTTCATACAGGAACTGCGGGAAACGGAACTTTACAAGATTCCCGGAGTTTCCGAGACCATAGACTGGACCTCAGCCCTGCTGGCCCTGAACCAGACGGAGCTGGACGCCCAGGTAATAGACGATACCCTGGGCATAATGCTCAAGTACCAGGACGACATCGAACTGGTCCGCGGCGAACCCGTGAGGAACATCCTGGAGCGTTCGCAGAATCGCGGTCCCCGCCGGGGCGGCCGAAGGGGTTAGGGTGTGTCGTCAAATTGGGCCGCCATATTTGAAACAGGAGAAATCTTGACTACAGCCGGCGAGGTTCCCGCCTTCGCGGGAACGACGAAATGGTGCGCTGGGAAGCTTCGATTTTCAATTTGACGACACCACCTGGCGCGCCGCCAGGGTCACAAGCCAGTCCCTCGATGGACCGTTCATCCTGATTTTTCGCGGGAATGCTTCCTGTCCAATGATGTCCACTGAACATTCAGTAAACGCTGTTTCCAGCCATTCCGAACCTGACGGCCACATCCTCCACAACCTGATGCTCTTCGGGGAGACGTTGCGGCGGCTGGGGCTGGACTTCGGTTCAGGCAACATGCTGGACCTGGTCAAGGCCACCGAGACCATCCCCATTGGCCGGCGGCAGGACTTCCGCCATGCCGCCCGTTGCCTGCTGGTGCACCGCAAGCAGGATTTTCCGCTGTTCGATGACGCCTTCCAGATTTTCTGGCGGCGTCCCGCCCACGGAATCAGCACCCGGGACCTGCACAGCATGGGGGAAGAGCGCAGGTACCGAAATCCCCGGGTGGGCCCTCCCGTGTCCGGTGACGAGGAGAACTCTGAACTGGCGGGGGAAGCTCCGGAGGGCATGCCTGCCATAGACATGAGCCAGACCTACAGCGCGCGGGAGGTGCTGCGCCAGAAGGACTTCGCGGACTACACACCGGCGGAAATAGCCCAGGCCCGCACCATGATGTCGGAGCTTTCCTGGGCCATCGGCCAACGAAAGACCCGCCGCACGCAGGTTGGTGAAGGGACGGCCCTGGACTGGCGACGGACTTTCCGCCAGAACCTCAGGTATGGCGGCGAACTACTGGAACTGTCCCACCGGGAGCCCCGGGAAAAGACCCGCCCCCTGGTCCTGATTTGCGATGTCAGCGGCTCGATGGAGCGGTACACCCGCCTGCTGCTGCACTTCATTCACACCATTGCCGGCGACCTGGGGAGGGTAGAAGCCTTTCTATTCGCCACGCGGCTGACGCGAATAACCCGATACCTCAACTACCGCGGCGTTGACCAGGCCGTAAATGAGGTGTCTCGGGCGGTGCCAGACTGGGCAGGGGGCACCCGAATCGGCGACGCCATAAAGGCCTTCAACTATACGTGGGCCCGGCGCACGCTGGGCAGCGGGCCAGTAGTCCTGGTCATCTCCGACGGGTGGGACCGGGGCGAGCCGGAGCTGCTGTCCAGGGAAATGTCCCGTCTGCAGCGAAGTTGCCACCGCCTGGTCTGGCTGAATCCGCTGCTGGGGTCGCCCAGCTACCAGCCCCTGACCCAGGGGATCAAGGCGGCCCTGCCCTACGTGGACGACTTCCTGCCAGTGCACAACCTGAACAGCCTGGAGGCGCTGGCCCGACACTTGAACAGCCTGCCGCCGAGGAAACAGCCTGCCGCCGCCTACCGCCGGGCCCGCCTGGCCGACGCTCCGGAAGGGGAGCAACCGGCAGGGCCAGCCCGCCGGCGGGAAGACATGAACCCCGCCCTGGCGCCCACCTTCCGCCATCCCCTGTGGGGCCAGATTCCGCAGGGCTGAATTGCTTCCGCACGCTGGCCAGACTGTAAACCTGGGTATATCTCCAGGGCAATTGCATTTGAAACTGGCTGCCCACTTTGCTCTTTGACGGACAACCGGGAGAGGCTTGCCCAGCACTCGAGGTTCCTGCCTACTCAGGAACGGCGGGTCAGACCCTAAGCCAAAATG
>JAPPJA010000259.1 GCA_028874675.1 Chloroflexota bacterium | reverse complement strand
TTTCCAGGACCTCCCGCTGCTGCCGGACTTCCTCACCGTTGACCAGCAGATAGATGCGACCCTCAGACTTGCCCAGCTCTACGTCAACGGCGCATTCCGTGGAGTCCTCCCAGAAAAGTGTGAGTCTCAGTTCTTCTCCCTCTTCCGGGTCGTCCTCATCGTCATCCTGGTCCTCCCCGTCCCTGAGGTCCTCCATTTCGAAGAAGCCATCGTCCTCATCATAGTATTCCATCAGGGAAGTGGATTCCACCCTTCCGGTGCCGCTGAGTACGATTTCATTCATATCCAACAGCATTTGGGCAATCTGAAGGGCGCCGGCCAACTGATACAGTTCGGCTCGATCACGAATGACGTCGTCACCCTCCTCGACGGGTTCTCCCAAAATCCGGGTCAATGCAGTCTCGACTTCGCCTCTCAGGGCCAGCAATTCATCCTGCCAGGCCATCGGTTCCACGCTCTCCTTAACTCTGTGCGTTTTGGCTGTGCTTTTGGGAATTCCCCGGCGCATTCCGGCTCTCCGCCTGGGCTCTTCGATTAACGAAGTAGCAGAACTCGTCCACTTCGCGAAAGTCCGCCAGCCCGTACTCTGGACGAAGGCGGTTCGTCGCCTCCAGCAGGTCCATATACCGGAGACCCAGGTGGCCCTTTCCCAGGCTCCCGGGATATCTGCCGAGACGGCGAAGGGCTCTTTCGGCGGAGGTATTCCAGACCGCCAGCAAATCCGGCTGGCGCAGGCAAAGCAGGTAGGAAATGAACTCCTTGCCGGCCCCGGCCAGGTAATATGCCCCCGCCTCCGATGCGCATTCGTTGAAGCGGGCCTCCAGTGTAATCGTATCGAAAAGCAGGAAATCTATGGTATCAGAAATGTCGGCCGGGGAATTGGCGGAAAACTCGCTGATCCTCGAACCGCCTGACGCCCGGTAGAGGGTCCTGACCTGCTGCTCGGTCAGCGCCGGCAGGGCCTCTTGCTCCAGCCACTGCTCCATTTCCTGCGACCTTTGCCAGCGGCGTTTCCAGTAATTTGCCAGGACACCGGTCTGGGCGGTTTCCCGGTAGGCCTGGGCCAACTCGAAGCGGTCCACGGGAGGTGATAAGAGGCTCATAGTCCACTCCGGCTGCCCGAGGAAAGGTCCCCAATGTCCAGCCTGTACCGGGCGTCCTTAAAGTGGATCTGTTCCACCTTGCGGTAAGCCGCAACTCGCGCCTCGTCAATGGACTGACCGCGTCCGACTACAGTCAACACGCGGCCCCCCGAGGTCAGGGTCCTGGTGACACCGGATTCGTCGGTCACCTGGGCCGCGCCGGCATGAAAAATCAGGTGGTCGGCGTCAAGGCGGGCCATATCCGTGGACTGGCAGGGGGCCTCGAGACCGGTGATTTCCTTGCCCGTCTCGTAGGCGCCGGGGTAGCCACCGGAAACCATAACCACGCCGACGTGAGCCCGATTGCCCCATTGCACCGGAGTCTGGGCCAGGTTGCCGGAGATGCAGGCCTGCATAACCTCCACCGGGTCACTTTCCAGCAAGGGCAGAATGACCTGGGTTTCCGGGTCTCCGAACCTGCAATTGAATTCCAGCACCTTCGGGCCGTTGCTGGTCAACATCAGCCCGGCGTAGAGCATCCCCCGGTAAGGGCAACCGATTTCGGCCATCCGGGCGACGGTGGGTTCCAGGATTGTGCGGCAGATTTGCTCCGAGAGATAAGAGTTCCAGAACGGCGGAGGAGCGAAACTGCCCATGCCGCCGGTATTTGGTCCCTGGTCGCCGTCGCCCACCTGCTTGTAGTCGCAGGCCGCCACCGGCGCGGAAAGTCGTTCCCCGTCGCAGAAGGCAAAAACGCTTACTTCCGTGCCCTGCAGCCACTCTTCTACAACTATGGTATCGCCCGCCGTACCGAAAATGCGGTCCCCCATGCAGCCTTTGACCGCCAGCGCTGCTTCCTCCGGGCCGGAACACAGGGCCACGCCCTTTCCGGCGGCCAGACCATCGGCCTTTATGACGAGGGGGGAGGAGTGATTCTCGACAAATTCCAGCGCGGCTGCACTGTCATGGAAAACTCTGTAGTCGGGGCCCGGCACCCCGGCGTCGGCCATAACCTGCCGGGCAAAACTCTTGCTGGCCTCCAGCTGGGCGGAGCTGGTGGAGGGGCCGAAGGCGGGAATAGCCATTCCTGCCAGGCGGTCCACCAGCCCATCCACCAGGGGCTGCTCGGGTCCGACTACTACCAGATCCGCTTTCAGCTGGCTGGCCAGGTTGGCAAGACCGTCCACATCTTCGGGAGATACGGGAACATTGTCGGCGATCCGGGCTGTGCCCGAGTTCCCGGCTGCTACCCAGATATCCGTGACGTTAGGACTCAGTTTCAATCGCCAGCAAAGGGCGTGTTCCCTGGCCCCGGAGCCAACAACGAGGACCCTCACGGTACCATATCTCCGGAGCTGGCCGAATTGCTAGACATAAGCTCAAATGAAGTCAAGGCCGAAACAGGGGACAAGGCGCCCGGTTCCGGTTGACGCGGATGAGGAATTACTCCCATTCTATGGTGCCGGGCGGTTTGCTGGTGATGTCATAGACCACCCGATTGACACCAGAAACCTCGTTTACGATTCTGCCTGAAATTCGCGCCAAAACATCGTAGGGCAACCGGACCCAGTCGGCTGTCATGGCATCGCTGCTGTCCACTGCCCGGATGGCGCAAACGTAGCCGTAGGTCCGAAAGTCGCCCATGACACCCACGGTACGGCTGTCGCTCAGTACGGCAAAGCTCTGCCAAATGTCTTCGTAAAGGCCCGCCCGGCGCACTTCTTCAAGAACAATCCAGTCGCACTCCCGGAGAATGTCCAGGCGCTCTTCGGTGACCTCCCCGATGATTCGGATGGCCAGGCCCGGACCGGGGAAAGGCTGGCGCAGGACGATTTCCCTGGGCAGACCCAGCTCAAGTCCTACTTCGCGGACCTCGTCTTTATAGAGGTAGCGGAGGGGCTCAACCAGGTCCAGGTCCATGTGCTCCGGCAGTCCCCCCACGTTGTGGTGGGACTTGATCCTGGCGGATGCCCGGTTTTCAGGGGTCTCACTCTCAATTACGTCGGGATAAAGGGTGCCCTGGGCCAGGAACCGGGTGTCGCTGAGCTCGGCCGCGGATTCCTCAAATACGCGGATAAACTCCTCGCCGATGGCCTTTCGCTTCACCTCAGGGTCGGTGACGCCGGCCAGGCGGGAAACGAACCTGCTTGACGCGTCCACGTAGAGCAGGTTCAGACCGAGGCTATTGTGGTAGGTTTCCTGCACCTGCTCGGCTTCCTCCTTTCGCAGGAGGCCATTGTTGACAAAGATGCACGTCAGGCGGTCGCCAATAGCCTGGTGCAGCAAGAGAGCGGCGACGGAAGAGTCAACCCCTCCGGAGAGGGCGCATATAACCTTGCCGTCGCCCACTTGTTCCTGAATTCGGGTGACCGAATCTGCCACGAAATTTCCCGGAGTCCAGGTTCCCTGGCACCGGCAAACCCGGTAGAGAAAATTCTCCAGGATGGCCTGGCCCTGGGGAGTGTGCTCAACCTCCGGGTGAAACTGAAGTCCGAAGTAATTGCTCCCGTTGCTGATGGCAGCGTAAGGGGAGTTTTCGGAGGAGGCCACGGGAACGAATCCTTCGGGCAGGGCGTCAACCCGGTCGCCGTGGCTCATCCAGACCGGAAAAGACGATGGAACACCCTGGAGGAGGTCGCAGGGGGAGTCTGCGTCGCTCACCTGCGAAACGTCGGCGGACCCGTATTCGCGCAAATCACTGGGGGCCACCCCGCCGCCCAGCTGATGTACCAGGGCCTGCATACCGTAGCAGATGCCCAGCACCGGAAGTCCCTGCTCAAATACCCAGTCAGGAATCAGGGGCGCGCCCGGTTCATAAACGCTGGCGGGGCCGCCGGAAAGAATGACACCCTTGGGGACAAATCTGCGGCTCGCCGTCTCCCAGGTAGAAGACGAAAAAACTACTTCCGAATATACCTTGAGGTCTCGGGCACGGCGGGAGATGAGGTGGCTGTATTGGGAACCGAAGTCAATGATCACAACACCTTCGCCGACAGTGTTGCCGGATCGATGGGTATCCCTGTTGCCCGGCTTGGGAGTGGTGACCATCAGGTTCCTTCCTGTACGCTTACTGTTCCTGAGGTTACGAAATCGGTAATATTGTAGCTGAAATAATATACCACAGGGCTTTTTCGGGTGCCATATGCAGGCATGTTTATCACAACTCTGAGACTCAGGTGGCTTATGCAGGTTGGGATGGGTTTGAGACTCTCCCTGACAATATTTCGACCGGTCCGTCTGTGCGATACCAACTGAAATAGAGCGCTGCCCGTTTTTTTGGTAGCTGTTCAGAGTTGGGAGAATTGCCTGCCAACACTCCCGTCATTCCCCGACTTCGTAGGGCGCATGGCCATGCGCCCCTACCCAACCCACGACTTGCACAGGTTCCAGGTTCCCGCCTGCGCG
>JAPPJA010000328.1 GCA_028874675.1 Chloroflexota bacterium | reverse complement strand
CTCGGGAATTCAGCAACTCAAGCACCGGTGGCGGCTATTGACGACCGCGGCTGGCCAGTTGGCTTTCGATTTCGTCCACCAAGGCCAGCAGGTTCTGGGCGCGTTTGACGACCGGTACGTCCACCATTTTATCGTCGAGTGCCAGGGAACCGCGCCCGCTGGATTCGGCCTCCTGCCAGGCTTCCATCACCCGGCGCGCATAGGCCACATCTTCAGGGAGGGGGCTGAACATCTCGTTAATGGACTCGACCTGGGACGGATGGATGGCGAACTTGCCGGTGTAGCCCATCTGGCGGGCCGCACCGGCGTCGGCCCTGAGACCCTCGGGGTTGCGGAAGGCGACGTAGGGACTGTCCAGGGAGGCGATGCCGGCGGCGCGGGCCGCTATGGCTACGGTACAGCGGGCATGATACACCTCGTTCCCTTCGTCGGTGCGCTGGATTCCCATATCGTTGGTGAAGTCCTCGGCGCCGAAGGCGATGCCAACGGTGCGGTCGAGGGCGGCCGCCATTTCGTTGACGTTGACAATGGCCCTAGCGCTTTCGATCCAGGGAATAAGCTTGATCTGCCCGGCAGCCAGACCGGCGCCGGACTCCAGGGGAGCAATCAGCCGCTCTATTTCGAGAAGGTCGGAAGCCGACTCGGTTTTTCCCACGCTGACGCCGTAAAGGTCGGAAGAGATGAGTGATTGCAGTTCGTTGGGAGTCAGCCCGGTGTCCAGGGAGTTGGCGCGCACCATAACCCGCTGGCCGGCCTGGCTCAGCCTGGGAATCCACTGGGAGGCCACCTGTCGGGCGGCGACTTTCTCCCCGGGAGGCACCGAGTCTTCCAGGTCCACCATTATGATATCCGCCGGGAAACCCAGGGCGCGTTCCAGCATGTTGGCGCGGTTACCCGGGACGAAGATGAGGCTGCGAAGCAATTCCAAGGGGCGCCTCCAGGGTGGATATGGGTCGGAAGTTTCCGTTTCCGTTGAGTTGTTGGCTGTTATGGGCCGCGGCGCCGGCAGAATACGTTGCTATGCCTTGCTGTCAAATTGCCCCGTCGTTCCTGTGATAGCAGGAATCTTGAGTACTAACGGCGAGGTTCCCGCCTTCGCGGGAACGACGAACAGGTACGTTGGGATACTTCTACCTTCAATTTGACGACATCCCCTGGTCTTGTTGCTTCAGAATCGGGTCAGATTTCTCGCCGCCGGAAGTGCTCCTGAAGAGCGAGACTGGCGGGATCTTTCCCGCGGGCTGAATTAGAAACCTGGTGCGGTCCCCCATCAGACGCATTGGCGGACCGCGTCCGCAAGGGGGTTACTTTCATCCAGAATCACCCCTTTTGGCGGGGAAGGAACACCGAACGGGCTTATGGCCACACTGTTACTCCATGTCGCCCCAGTTCTCTCCCCACTTGGCTTCCACCTTCAGGGTAACGTCCAGGTCCATGGCGGCGGGCATTTCATCGAAAACCAGGGCCTGGAGGTCGTCCATCTCCGCCCTTGGTACCTCGAAAACCAGTTCGTCGTGCACCTGGAGGAGCATACGGGCCTGGAGGTTTTCCTGCTGCAGCCGGTCGTGCACCCGGATCATGGCCAGCTTCATGATGTCGGCGGCGGTACCCTGGATGGGCATATTGATGGCCATGCGTTCAGCGGCGTGCCTGACGTTGAAGTTGGAGGCGTTTACGTCGGGGATGTAGCGCCGGCGGCCGCACAGGGTTTCGACGTACTGGGTTTCCCTGGCGCTGGCTTTGACTTCTTCCAGGTAGCCGGCGATGCGGGGGTAGTTGTTGAAGTAGGTCTCGATGAAGCGGGCGCCGTCTTCCCTGGAAAAGCCCGTCTGCTGGGAGATGCCGTGGGCGGAGAGGCCGTAGATGACGCCGAAGTTCAGCACCTTGGCAATGCGCCGCTGGTCGGAAGTAACCTCGTTGATGGGCACCTCGTTCATCAGGGATGCGGTGGCGGCGTGGATGTCCTCGCCGCGCCGGAAGGCCTCCAGCAATTCGGGGTCCTGGGACAGGTGGGCCAGCACCCGCAATTCGATCTGTGAGTAGTCGGCGGAAAACAGCACCCATTCCGGGGCGCCCTCGGCGATGAAGGCGCTGCGCACCTGGCGCCCCACCTCGGTCCGGATGGGGATGTTCTGAAGGTTGGGGTCGCTGCTGGACATGCGTCCGGTGGCGGACCCGACCTGGTTATAGCTGGTGTGTATCCGGCCCGTGTTCGGGTCAATCAACTCGGGAAGGGTGTCCACGTAGGTGGACTTGAGCTTGGATACCTGGCGGTATTCGAGGATTTTGTCAACCACGGGATGGAGACCCTTCATGTTTTCCAGGGCATTGGCGTCGGTGGAGTAGCCGGTCCTGGTGCGGCGGGTCTTGGGCAGGCCCAGTTCGTTAAAGAGGAGGTCGCTCAACTGCTGGGGCGAGTTGATATTGACCGAGTGGCCGATGGTCTCGTACAGCTCCAGTTCCCCGCGCTGCATTTGCTCGTTCAGGTCGCGGGACATTTCGTGGAGCATGCCCTCGTCCAGCTTTATGCCCCGTCGCTGCATCTGCACCAGCACCGGAACGAGGGGCATTTCAATGTCGTGCATCAGGGCAGGCAGCTTTTCCTGATTCTCGATCAGGGGTTCCAGCCTGCCCCTCAAGCGGGCAGTCATGTCGGCGTCGGCCGCGGCATAGGGTATGGCGTCCTCGATGGGCACCTGGTCGAAGGTCTTCTGGCGGGCGCCGCGACCGATGAGGTCGGTTATCGGCTGCATCTCGACGCCGA
Organism: Chloroflexota bacterium; assembly: GCA_028874675.1. Classification (GTDB taxonomy): domain Bacteria; phylum Chloroflexota; class Dehalococcoidia; order Lucifugimonadales; family UBA3495; genus Bin22. Next base: position 1,744 of record JAPPJA010000328.1, on the reverse strand, counting down.
GCACATCGAGGGAAAGGTTCTTGAGCCCTAGCTGGCTGCGGCTGAGGAGGTGGGCGGCCACCATGGTATCGAAGTCCACGTTGCGTACATTGATGCCGTAGTTGGCCAGCACCATCATATCGAAGGTGGCGTTGTGGGCGCTCTTGGCCAGGTCGGGGTCTTCCATGAGGGGCTTTACCCGTGCCAGCACCTCTTCGATCGGTAGCTGGCTGCCTTCGCGGTGGCCGACCGGGACGTACCAGGCCCGGCCGGGCTGGGTGGCAAAGCTGATGCCAACCAGTTCCGCCTGCATCTGGTTCAGGCTGGTGGTCTCGGTGTCGAAAGAGAAACCGCCGGCCTCCCGAAGTTCCGAGAGCATCTGCTCAAGCTGATGCGCGCTTTGGACGGCAATGTAGTCCACAGCCTCCTGTGCGGTTTCTGGAGCAGATTCCACCGGGACATCGCCAGCCTGGGGGTCCCAGGTCGGAGTGGGCAGGCGGGGGATGACGCTGTGAAATTCCAGCTCGGTCAGGAAGGAGACAACCCGCCCCCGGTCGTAGGAACCGGACCTGGCCTCGTCGAGGGAAAGCTCAATGGGTGCTTCCCGGGAGATTGTGGTAAGTTCGCGGTTCTTGAAGGCCCGGTCCCGGTTCTCGGACAGGGACTGCTTGACGCTGGGCGGTTTGACCTGGTCAAGGTGCTCGTAGATGCCCTCCAGGGAGTGGAAGTCGCTGAGGAGGGCGATGGCCCGTTTTTCGCCCACACGGGGCACCCCGGGTATGTTGTCCGAGGTATCGCCCAGCAGGGACTTGAAGTCGGGCTGCTGGGCGGCGGTCAGCCCGCCGTAGCGGTCGGCCAGTTCGGCTTCGTCGTAAACCTTCCTGTCCTGGATGCTGTAGGAGAGGTCCACCCGCACCCGGGGGGAGATTAACTGGAAAGTATCCCGGTCGCCGGTCAGGATGACGGTATCCAGGCCCTGCTCTTCGGCCTGGCGGCAGAGGGTGCCGATAAGGTCGTCGGCCTCGAAACCCGCCAGCTCAAAAATGGGGACGCCGAATGCCTGCATCAGTTCCTTGACTCGGCCGAACTGGGGCCGCAGTTCAGGCGGAGTGGGCTCGCGCTGGGCCTTGTATTCCGGGAACATCTCGTGCCGGAAGGTTGGGGCCGAGGTGTCGAAAGCAATGGCGACGTGGGTGGGCTTCCAGTCCTGCAGGGCGCGCAGAAACACGTTGGTGAAACCGTACACGCCGGTAACATCCTCGCCGGTGGAGGAAACGGTCAGGTGCCGCTGGGTGGAAATCGCCCGAAAGGAGCGGTGCACCATGGCGTGCCCGTCCATGATCATCAACAGGGGTTGGGCGGAGGCGGACTCGAAGAGGGGCATTGCCGCAGTTTCCTGGGCCATTACAGGCACCTCGTTATAAGCAATCAGGCGGCCGACGGCAGTCGACCCCGGGACATTCCAATGTGCGGGAGGAATTTTCTGCATTATACAACAGGCCGGCTGCCCGCAACCCCATGCCAGGGCAAACGCATTCAAGCAGACTTTCGTTCTGAGAGTATCCGAAGAGTCCAGGGGCCGTCGTTAAATTTAAGGTAGAAGCATCCCAGCGTCCTTATCGTCGTTCCCGCGAAGGCGGGAACCTCGCAGGCTACAGTCAAGAATCCTGCTTTTGCGGCAATGGCAGGGCGATTTGACGACAAGCCCTGGAGGCTGTCGTCAAATTGAAAATCGAAGCTTCCCAGCGCACCATTTCGTCGTTCC
>JAPPJA010000522.1 GCA_028874675.1 Chloroflexota bacterium | reverse complement strand
GTCCTGTATGCCTTGTCCATCCATTAATTTTTGAGGCAGAAAACCCATGAAGTTCGCTTTCTTCAGCCACGTTCCCTGGCCCGAGGGCACTAAGCCCCAGCAGCTGATAGAAGAAATCACCGAGCAGGTGCAGTACGCCGAAGAGCTGGGGTTTGCCAGCGCCTGGCTGGCGGAGCACCACTTCACCCGGTACAGCATGGTGCCCTCCTCCCTGATTCTGGCCACGCACATCGCAGCCAGGACCAGCAAGATCCGCGTGGGAACGGCGGTACTGGTGTCGCCGTTGCACAATCCCATGCGGCTGGCCGAGGATGCGGCCATGCTGGATATCATCAGCAACGGCCGGCTGGACGTGGGCTTCGGGCGCGGATCGGGAGGTTACGAATACACGGGCTACGGCCTGGACCCGGCGGAGAGCGCGGGCCGCTTCCAGGACTCCGTCAAGATTATCGAAGGTTTGTGGACCACTCCTGGGTTCAGCTATGAGAGCCCCTATAACAAGCTGGAGGACATTAACCTGGTGCCGCCTCCGCTGCAGCAACCTCACCCGCCCATATACATCGCTGCGACGCGCACCCAGGCTACGCTGGACTTCCTGGTGAACACCGGCCACAACCTGTGCATTGCCGTTGTACAGGATACTGACCTGGCGCTGGACCTGTGCCACCGGTTCGTGGAGCAGGCAGCGGCGGCGGGCAACAACCGACCCATGTCTGAAATACCCTTCTTCCGGTATTTCTACGTGGCTGAGACCGAGGAAGAGGTGGTTCGGGATACGGAAGACCGCATTAACTGGGTAGCGGACATAATGCAATGGCGCCGGTTCATCCCCACGGGTAGCGAGGTGTACCGGAGAATGGACGACTGGCGGCGGGAGCGGACGGAACTGCCGGACAGCTACGAGTACCTGGCCGCCAACCGGGCCATCATTGGTACGCCCGACCAGTGTGTGGCGCAGATCAAGGAGCTTCAGTCTCACGGCATAGACTACTTCGGGTGCAATTTTGACTTTGGTGGGATGGGCCGGGAGAAGGTGCTGCGGTCAATGAAGCTTTTTAGCGAGGAAGTGATGCCGAGGCTGGGATAGGGGCAGAGAGAACCAGGTAATTCCCAAAGTCGGGGATGCGATAAGGCTTGTGGAAAGAGATGGCTGGTTCCACGTCCGTACCAACGGGAGCCACAGAGTATATATCCACCCCGATAAGCCTGGAAGAGTAGTAATAGCCGGCCGTGCCAGCAAGGACTTGCCCACGGGTACGTGGCAGAGCATCCCGAAACAAGCTGGCCTTAACTCTAGAGGGTAGTGATGCAATACAGCTACGTTATAGAAAAGTCCAACAACGGCTACGCTGCCTATGTACCCGACTTACCTGGATGCATAGCCGCCGGAGACACCCGAGAGGAAACAGGGGGTCTTATTCGGCAGGGAATAATTTACTATTTGCAATCGCTTAAGGAACATGGAGAACCTGTTCCTGAACCTCAAGCCTCCACAGGCTTGGTTGAGGCATAAGTCAGTTAAGCCGCTAAATATATCAACTGGGGTTCTTGCCATGGCCCAAGGTTAGCCCATTTTTGCTTGAGTTCGCGAGGGTGGCCACTCCCACACACTGACACCTCGTCCTTGTCCCCAGTATTCCCTTATGCTACGCTAGCCCAACTATGGCAAGTACCAAGGACAACCGAGTGGTTGTCGCAATGAGCGGCGGCGTGGATTCGTCGGTGGCTGCCCTGCTGTTGCAGCGGCAGGGCTACGATGTGGTCGGCGTTACCATGAAGCTCTACAGCCTGGACCAGGCGGACCTGCCCGACTATTACCGGGGCTGCTGCACCGTGGATGACGTGGAAGACGCCCGAACCGTCTGCCGCCGCCTGGGAATACCGCACTACGTTTTGAACGTGCAGCGGGAGTTCCAGGACCATGTCATTGATTACTTCTGCCGGGAGTACCAGCAGGGCCGAACGCCCCACCCCTGCATTGCCTGCAACGACAAGATCAAGTTCAATTTCCTGTCCACCCGCGCTTCCATCCTGGACGCCCGCTACGTGGCAACCGGCCACTATGCCCGCATTGAAGAGGGTGAGGCAGGGTTTGTATTGAAAAAGGGACTTGACACGTCAAAGGACCAGTCCTACGTGCTCTTTGGCATGGGACAGGAGGAACTGGGGCGAACGCTGATGCCGGTGGGCGGCCACTCCAAGGAAGACATCCGCCAGATGGCTCTTGAGGCCGAATTTCCCAACGCGGAAAAGCCGGATAGCCAGGACATTTGCTTTATTCCCTTTGGCGACTACAAGGCCTTTCTGGAAGAGCGGATAACGACAACCAGCGGGGATATGGTGGACCAGGAAGGCAGGGTGCTAGGCCAACATAAGGGGATTGAGTTTTTTACCGTGGGCCAGCGCCGCGGCCTGGGAATTGCGGGCGGCGAGCCGATGTATGTGACAAAGGTCGAGCCTGATACCAACCGTGTCGTCGTCGGACCGGAATCGGCGCTGTACCGGGACACCTTCTCCGTTTCTCGCGTGAACTACGTTGGGGGACAGACCCCGGCGGGGTCAATTCCCGTGAATGTCAAGATCCGGTACAAGTTCGAGGAATCGCCTGCGGTTCTTCATCCCCAGCCCGAGGGAGCGCTGGTCCGTTTTGAAAGGCCGCAACGCGCCATTACCCCGGGGCAAGCGGCGGTCTTCTACCAGGACGATACAGTGTTGGGGGGCGGGTTTATTGTCTGATGATTCTTCCGGACCTGTGCGAGAATTGGCTCGGCGGGTAGGTTGTGCCTGACTTTTCCCACGAACTGCGCCTGTTTGGCCAGGGCATGAAGGTAGTCGCCGGGGTGGATGAAGCCGGCCGGGGGCCGCTGGCTGGCCCAGTGGTGGCTGTGGCGGTGGCGCTGCCGGCGGAATTGACCGGCGAAGAGAATTGGCTACGGGCGCTGGATGACAGCAAGCGGCTTTCCCCTCGGCAGCGGGAAGCGGCCTTCAAGCTGATTCAGCAGCATGCCCTGGCGGTTTCAGTGGTGGAAGAGTCGCCGGCCGAGATTGATCGCATCGGGATTGGCAAGGCCGTGATTCTGGCCATGATGCGGGCGGTGGAAGGGCTTCAAACCCTACCGGGGCACCTACTGCTGGACTACGTGCCTATTAAGGAGTGTCCCTTCCCCTACGATGCATTGGTGAAAGGGGACGCCAGCAGTTACTCCATAGCCGCTGCATCAATAGTAGCCAAAGTTACCAGGGACCGGATGATGGAACAGGCAGATTCCCTGTATCCCGGTTACGGCTTTGCCAGGCACAAGGGCTATGGCACCGCATTGCATCGCGAACAATTGGAGAGGTTGGGGCCCTGCCCCCTGCACCGACGGTCCTTTTCCCCTCTGCGGCAGGGAGCTCTAAAGCTGGGAGACGACTGAAATGACAATGACGAGAGTGCGGCTGGGCAGGCAAGGAGAGGAACTGGCGGCTGGGTTTCTCAGGTCTGAGGGTTGCGGAATCGTCGCTTCCAACTATCGCTGCCCATGGGGAGAGATAGACCTGGTAGCCTGGGACGGCGAGGAACTGGCCTTCGTGGAAGTCCGGACCCGTAGTTCCGACAAATTTGGCACGCCCCAGGAATCCATTACCCGCCGCAAGGCTGACCACTTGACTGCGGCTGCCCAGCACTTCCTCCAGAACCATTACCCCGAGAACGATGGAGAGGAACTGCCGTGGCGCATAGACCTGGTCAGCATCCGTTTGCCGGGCGGACGCGGTTCCCCCCAAATTGACCACGTCAAGTACGCCGTACAGGGTTGACCGGCCTCCCGCCCGGGTTGTGGGCTCATACCCTCTGTCCTGACCCGATCCTGATCCTCTCTTGGCTGGTCCTGACCCACCAGGGTGATGACATGAAGGCTTCTTATTTTGGCTGCATGGGTTACCTGGAAAGGGACAAGTTCCCCGCCGGGTGGCCCGTGCCTGCCGCGTATTACGACCCGGACGTTGCCATGCAGTCCTACCGGGATGGAATGGCGGAATGCCGGCTGGCGGAAGAGGCAGGTTTCGACTGGGTGAGTTTGTCCGAGCACCACTACTCGGGAAACCGGACCACCCCGAATCCGGCGGTAATGGCGGCGGCAGTGGCCCAGCAATGCCAACGGGTCAAGATTGCGCTCCTGGGGCAACTTTTGCCAATCCTTAACCCGATTAGAGCGGCCGAGGAAATCGGGATGCTGGACAACCTCACCGAGGGAAGGCTGGTGGTGGCCTTTATGCGGGGCACCCTAAGCGAAGACCAGGTGTATGACCTCAATCCGGTTGAGGGACGGGACAAACTCCTGGAAGGGATGGACCTGGTGCTGCGGGCTCTCACCGAGTCCCAGCCTTTTTCCTGGGAAGGTCGCCACTACAACTACCGGACCGTATCGGTATGGCCCAAGCCGGTCCAGCGGCCCATGCCGCCGGCCATAGTGGCTACCCGCAGCGAGGATACCATCAAGTATGCCGCGGAAAACGGGCTGGGTCTGGGCA
>JAPPJA010000092.1 GCA_028874675.1 Chloroflexota bacterium | reverse complement strand
GGTGAACAAAGGGCGTGGGCCTCCGCAGATCGGGGGTAAACGATGGTACCAATTGACCATAATACACCCATCGACCATTCGGCAAGGCATAAGTTACAGCAAATTTCCTCGGTGATTCCCGAGTTTCCGGGTCTCCAGATTCAGGCGCCGCAGAGCACACCTCCGCAACTCCGAACCCGCGGCGCTGCTCCCTGCCGGACGTCGGGGATACCGGGAGATTCCTGCAAGGTGATGTCGGTCAGGCGCCCGGTGAAAGGTAACCTTGATGGAAACTCGCCGGGGCAGAACCTTGCCAATATGGGATCCACCGAAGAGGGAGCCCGCCAACCCTGGTGACCGAATACTTTCCAGAGTTGGTGGATAGATGCCTGCCGAGCTGACCCAGGTTGAACGTCCGCCCGGCCCTTCCCCGGTGCCTGCCATTACATCCTGAGGATGCAATGGCAAGCCTGGCTGCTTTGCCGTCAGTTCAAAAGGTTTGTATTGATGGGTGGAAAACTAGCCGTCGTTCCCGCAAAGGCGGCAACAGCCCGGCAATTCGTGCCTTTTGGTTCTCGCCGGAGCGGCAATGCACCCTGTCTGCCCCTCACTTCAAACCGGTTGAACAACTAACTTCACGCCTCCCGGTTATGCGCTGTTAGAGGATCCGGAGCTAGAAATCCTCATCGTCCTCCACGATGGCGGCCGCCTTGGTGGGTCTGCCCAATAGGCTGGTACGGGACTCACTGCGCGTTTTCTCGTCGCCCCAGTGGGAAGCTTCCAGATAATTCTTGAACTCTTTCAAGGCTCCGCACAAACGGCAGGCACCGGAACTGAAAGGTCCATCCGCCTCCTGGATAACCCAGTGGTGCTGACACTCTTGAAGGCTAGTGTCGTCTATACCTAAATCGGTTATCTGCTCCTCAATCATCTTGGCCCTCCATAACCCTGATGAATATATAATATCGGGCAATTGAGGGGCTGTCAATACCTTTTATCGCTCTTTTATATAATTTTCTTCATATCTAATGATATACTCTACACCCACAGGGTCCTGTTAGCGCCCCCATTACGCCTGATAGGCGGGTTACCACTGCCTATATTCTGTTTAATGAATATACACTATCGCTTACTAAGATTAAGACAGGATTGTCGCCGATTCAGTTATAACAGGCTGTCATCCACTTATCGTAAATGTATAGTATTGCTTATACCAATATAATTCTGCCGTCGACCTCCCCGGGGCAGGCCCTCGAAAGCAACAAAAGCCTCGCGGAAAATTCCGCGAGGCTGGATCAGGCTACGTAACAGTCCTGCCGGTGCGGTCTCACCGCCCGGCAGTATGTATCCCGGTCGGCATATTACTCGGGGCGTTCCACCTCCTGGGTCGTCCTCCGGGTAACTCCCCAGCCGGCCAGCCAGGCCGAATGGCGCCCGTCTCCGCCGGCAACCACCACCAGCACGTCGTCCGCCGACCCCACAATTGGAATCATGGCATCCGGATCCGATTCATCAATCCACCGGGGCCAGTTGCGGTTTCCGTAGTGGGCGATGCCCTCCAGCCGCTTCAACGGCATTCGGGCGTTCTGGAACACATACTCCCTTACATCCTGCTTGGTAAGGCCGGACGCGTGTATTTCCGCCGCGTGCTCCGGGCAGAGCACCAGGGCCAGTTGCGCGCCGGTGCCGGTCTGGTAATAGTTGGAAACGCCGATGGTCCTCAGGGAACCCACCAGCGTACGCAGCACCTGGATACCGGTGGGCGACGTGCTTTCCATTATGGTGTACATCCCCCGCACGCCCATAAGGGTCACCATGCTGGCTGAAGGGTCCAGCCCCATTTCCACGTGCAACGGCTCCCAGGGACTGCGGGCTTCGTTCTCGGAGAAGCAGAACGTGTAACGCGCCGGCAGGGCCAGCGTCGCCTTGTCCATCTCTCCGGGAATCAGCCCCGCCACGTTGCGCACAAACAGCCGGAGAGCGCGCCCTATGGATGCATTGGAGCGGTAGCCGGGACCAAAGCACCCGGAATCGCCATTGATTTCCAGTTCCTGCGCCACGGGTCCGTTAACAATTACCACCGGCGCCGCCCCGCCGGTAGTGGCCTGCACGCCGGCTATGTTGAAGTCCGGCTGCAGGGCCGCCTTTACCGCCGCCACCACCACCGGGAAATACTCGGGCCTGCACCCGGCCATAACCGCGTTAATGGCAACCTTCTCCAGCGTAACTTCCGCATTCCGGGGCTGCACCACGCCCAGGCTGGTGGCCGGGTCCTGGCCGTAGGGCTGCAGCATCTTGCGGACCAGGTCCTCGGTGGCCGGCACCACGGGCAGACCGTCGGTCCAGCCCTGCCGTTCGTAATAGTCCTGGATGGCATCGTAGGAGGCTTCGACCTCCACGCGGCGCGACCGGATGGACATTGGATTCATTGCTATTGCCCCCGGTCCGGTGTGGGCAGGAAGGGGATCAGTTTCTCCACCAGTGATGCCAGGTTGCGGGTCTGTATCCACACGTGCCCGTTGCCCCGAAACTTCATCACCAGCCCCTCGCCGCCTCCCAGAAGGGAACGGAGGCCTCCCACCTTGCCAATGGAATACTCCACGTCATCGCTGAAAGCCACCAGGTGCCCCGTATCCACCACCAGCTCCTTGCCCGGTTCCACCGGCAGCCGCTTGATCGCCCCGTAAGAGTTGTAGAAAACCGTGCCATCCCCCCGTTCGCAGAATGCCCGCAGGAAGAAGAGGCTCTCTCCGCTGAAGAAACCCCGGAAGCCCTGGAACTGGGAGTCCGTCTGAACGTTCTCGGTGCAGGCCAGGAAAGAACTGGCCTGAATGAACAGGTTCCGGCCCGTCGGCAAAGCAAAGGACCCTATGTCTCCCGGGGTGGACGGCGCCAGGCACACCTGGCCTCCGTTCCTGTCGGCGGTGAAAGTATTGATGAAGAAAGACTCTCCACCCAGCATCCGCCGGATTCCCCCGAATATTCCGCCACCTGCCGACCCGGTCTTCATTTCTACATCTTGCTGGGCTACCATGGCCCCGGGCTCCGCCTTTATGCTCTCCCCCGGGTCCAGTACCACCGTGAGCATGGCGTAGCTGGGGTCAAATTCAATCACTGTCTGCATGTCACATCTCCCTCTCCCATTTGTACCGGTTCAACACAACCGCCGGAGCCAAAGACTCCGGCGGAAACGGGCTTCAACGTCTTCTGGCGCTATCGGGTGGTCAGCAACCCCACGATTTCATCGGCATATTCGTGGGCCATCTCCCGTACTTCCTCAACGCTCCGGGAAGCCAGGGGACTGGGGAGCGCCACAATGCGAACTCCCGGCATCCCCAGGGCCGCGGCCCGGGCGTGGGCCGCCCGCGTAAATGCGCTGGTTATGACGCTGACCGACGGGATACCGCGAGACTCGGTCACTACTGTGTCGTGGAGACCCCACGCCGTGCAGGAGCCTCAATCCGCGATGCCGTGGACAACGACATCGCATTCCTCCACCAGGCTGTCCAGGGTTTCGTCGGCGCAGGGCATGCTGAAGGTAAACTTGGAGGCATAGACCACCTTCTTGGCCTGGTACTCCTCCACCAGCACCCGCTGCAATTCCAGCAGGAACGAGTCCGCATGGTACTTCCGGTTTTCCAGCAGCCCGATTACCTTGCCCTCCAGGCTGGGAAGCTCGGCGCTGATTCCCCTTTCCTCAGGGACGTCTTCCGGTCGGGGATCCAGTATCTGAATTGTCCCGGACGCTGAAACCATACCTGTAACCTCCCGGATTCTTATGGCATAGGACTGGCGGGTGCAACTCCTGGAGCGTTGGACCCGTATCTCCTCCCCAGGGGACCAGCCGAAGAGCCGACCGTTGGCAGTTCAATAACCCGGCTCTGCGCCTGCCAAAGGGACCTAAGCTATTTGCCGCCCCTCGCCCGGCAGTCCGGAGAATGGCGCGGCCCGGTCCCTGCTTCCGGTCTCAGCCGCCGCCTCTTAATTCCTTAATCAGGCAGGCATAAACGGAGCGGAACGCCGGTGAAACTAGCCCAGCTGGAAGAACTTGCCCTCAGTCTTGATGGCCGGGGCAATTACCATTTCCACCTGGTGAAAATCGCGAATGGTGTAGGAGCCGCACATCCCCATGGCCACCTGCAAGGCGCCCACCAGGTTCTGGGTGCCGTTGGTCACCGAGGTGGGGCCGTACATTATCTCTTTCAGGGAAGCCCTGGTCCCCACCTTGATGCGGGTCCCCCGGGGCAGTTCGGCATGGGCGTTGGCCATACCCCAGTTGTAGCCCCGGCCTGGCGCCTCTTTGGCCTGGGCGAAGGGCGTGCCTATCATCACCCCGTCGGCCCCGCTGGCGATGGCCTTGCACATATCCCCGCCGGTGCGGATTCCGCCGTCGGTAATGACGTTGACGTACCGCCCGGTCCGGTGGAAATAGTCCTGCCGCGCCGCGGCGCATTCCAGGGTGGCGCTCACCTGGGGGACCCCCACGCCGGTCACTTCGCGGGTGGTGCAGGCCGCGCCGGGGCCCACTCCCACC
>JAPPJA010000443.1 GCA_028874675.1 Chloroflexota bacterium | reverse complement strand
ACATAGCGGGTCTTCAGGGCGCGCTGGCCGCCATTTATGGTGGTCGAACCCTGGCCATTATGCGCCAGTTCGACCCGGCGGAATGGCTTTCGCTGGTTCAGGAGTCGCGAGTCAATCGGGCGATGCTGGTGCCAACCATGCTGAAGCGGCTTATGGACTTCCCGGCCTTCCACGACTTTGACCTTTCGTCGCTGAAGGTAGTGACCTACGGCGCGGCGCCAATGCCGGTGCCGGTAATTCGCCAGGCCATTGGCGAGTTTCCGGGCGTCCGCTTTATCAACGCCTTTGGACAAACGGAAACCGCCTCAACCATTACCATGCTGCCCCCTGAGGACCATGTCCTGGAAGGGACTCCCGAGGAAGTGGAAGCAAAAATGCGCCGTCTCTCCTCTATCGGCAAACCGCTGGATGATGTGGAAGTAATGATTGTGGATGAAGAGGGACAACCCGTTGCCAGGGGCGAAGTGGGCGAGATAGTGGCGCGGGGCTCGCGAATGATGAAGGGCTACTGGCAACAGCAGGACGCCACCGTGGACACCATAAAGGGTGGATGGATTTATACAGGGGACCTGGCCTACCAGGATGAGGACGACTACATATATCTTTCCGGCCGCGCCAGGGACTTCATCAAGAGGGGCGGGGAAATGATTTCTCCGGAAGAGGTGGAGCAGGTGCTGATGGCCCATCCCCAGGTGGAAGAGGCCGCAATCATTGGCGTGCCGGACCTGGAGTGGGGCGAAGAGGTGCGGGCCCTGGTGGTGAGACTGTCGGAAAATGTTGGAGAAACCGACCTGATTGACCACTGCTCCCGCCACCTGGCCAGCTTCAAGCGGCCCCGCTCAGTGGTATTTGTTGACCAGTTGCCCCGCAACGTGATGGGCAAGGTTTTGAAGCGGGACCTGCGGGAAGAATACAGCTATCCCGTAGAGCAATAGCATTCGGGCTTGCGTAGGGGCCGGTTGTCGAGGAAGTTTCAATGCGAGGGTTGCAGGGATGAAAATCGGGGTAATGGGTACCGGGGGAGTTGGAGGCTATTTCGGGGGCCTGCTGGCCCGGGCCGGCAATGAAGTCACTTTCGTTGCCCGGGGCGCCCACCTGGAAGCGATAAGGGCCAATGGCCTCCGGGTCGAGAGCGCCAACGATGGCGATTTCACCATCCACAGCAGCGCAGTCGAGGATACCAGTAAAGTGGGAGCCCAGGACCTGGTCCTCTTTGCCGTTAAGATGTACCACAATTCCGACGCCATTGACTCGGTCAGGCCCATGCTGGGTCCAGATTCCCTGGTGCTGACCCTGCAGAATGGCATAGACAATGGCCAGCAACTGGTAGAGGCCTTCGGACGGGAACGGGTCCTGATTGGTTCCTGTTACCTGGAGGGCCGAATCAGGGAGCCCGGTGTAGTGACCCAGGGAGGGCCCGGAAGAGCATCATTCGGCGAACTGGAACCGGGAATTACGCCGCGATGTCAGAAACTGCTGGCGGTTTTCCAGGAAGCCAACTGGCGGGTCGAACTCGAGGAAAATATGCCCGGCATGCTCTGGAAGAAATTCTCCTACCTGGCCGGCTCAGCTGCAGTGGGGGCCGCTACCCGGACCCTCTTCGGGGAAATGCGGTCCATCCCGGAAACCAGGGCAATAATCCAGGGGGCTATAGAAGAAATCCTGGAGGTCGGACGGGCCTCGGGCGCGCCCATAATGGAAGACTCCCTGGAATGGTGCCTAACGTCCCTGGACAACTTCCCAGCCACCGGAATGTCTTCGCTGGGCAAGGATTTCCTGGAGGGACGCCCGGTTGAGTTGGACGGCCTCACGGGCGCGGCCATACGCATGGGCAGAGAGTACGGCGTGCCTACTCCCGTTAACGACACCCTTTACGGCATTCTGAAGCCCTGGGCCCTGCGCATTGAGCAGGAGCTGAGTGAGCAGGCGGGCCCAGCCTAGCAATTCAACCTCTTGCTCACCCCTGCAGGCGCTGCAGGCGCCAGCGGTGGCTTCTGCAGGTCGGCAATTAGATGGCATTTTCCTTTTACCACTTTCGGAACGGAGGAACACTGAATGAAAGCAGCCCGCCTGGTTGGCCCCAGACAGTTCGAAATAATTGATGCCGAGGTCCCAACTCCGCTGGAGGGCCAGTGCCTGATAAAGCTGGAAAAAATCTCGGTATGCGGCAGCGACATCCGGCACGAATACAGCCACCTGTTTCCCGAAGACCATTACCCGGGAAGGCTGGGAGTTCCGGGGCATGAGTGCGCGGGTGTTGTGGTGGAAAGCCGGTGCCAGGAGTACCGGGAAGGCCAGAGGGTCATCATCTACCCGGGGCGCGGCGCTAATTCCGGTGGGTTGGTGGAGTACATTACTTCCGGTCCCGACTTGATGTGCGCCCTGCCAGACGAGGGAGACATGGCCGAGTGGGTGCTCTGCCAGCCCTCGGGAACTGTCCTATACTCCGTGCAGCAAATGGGAAGCCTGCTGGGCAAGGACGTGGTGGTGGTTGGGCAGGGCGTTATTGGGCTGTCCTTCACCATGCTCTGCGCCAGGCTGGGGGCTTACCGGGTGATTGGCATCGACCCCATAGGCTACCGGCTGGAGTGGTCAAGGAAAATGGGCGCCACCCATGCTTTCAACCCGGACGAGGTCAACGTCATAGAGGCTGTGGAAGAAATGACGGCAGGGCGAGGAGCAGACGTTGTGGTAGAGGCCGCGGGATATCCCGACAGCTTCAATACCGCCCTGCGCCTGGTGGCCCAGTTCGGAAAAGTGATGGTATTCGGCATCCAGGGCGATGAGTTCATACCGGTGGAGCACAACCTGCTGATGGAACGTCAGCCCGAGCTGATTCCTACCACGGGCGGCCGGCTGCGGGAACCCATGGCGCCTATCAGGACCATGGTTGACCTCAAGCGCCGGGGGTGGTGCAACCCCGGCGAGATGCTCACTCACCGCCTGCCCTTCGAGGAAGTGCAGAGGGCGTTTGAGATGTACGAAAACCAGGAAGACGGCATTATCAAGGTCGTAATGACAATCTAGAAGCGATTCAAAGAGAGCACAACAAGAAGGAGGACTCAGAATGGGAACCTATCGTATGTACACCGGCGACGACGGACAGACTCACATTGAGACCATTGATCTGGACAATACCCCTGATTGGACCAACCCCCAGGACGCTACGACCATAACCTTCCGGGAGGCGCCGGCGGGACGCTTTCAGGACTGGCACCCGGCTCCCCGCGCCCAGTACGTGATCATACTTTCCGGACAACTGGAAATCGGCCTTGGTGACGGATCGAAGCATGTCTTTGGCCCCGGAGATGCCCGCCTGGTGGCAGACACGACCGGTCAGGGCCATACCACCGCAACTTATGGCGACGTTCCCTGTGTGACGGCCACAATTCCACTGGCCAACCAGGGCTAACTCAGCCGGTTCAACTACGGATACCGCATGGGGCGGGCCAGGCAGGCCCGCCCTTAACTTTCCGGATATGTCAGCTTCAACAGGGTGTGGCGGCGGTTCATTGTGTAGGGGCGGACGTCTTCCGGCCAGCTGCCGGCATCTACGGCTTCGCTCCAGCCGGGACCGGTCAGGACATCCGGCGACTCCAGCTCGTACAGTGCGTGGTGCTTGGGCTCATTCTCAATGACGATGCGCCGGGTCTCACCCCCCATCACCATCACCAGCTCCTGGGTCTCGAACCGGGCCACGGAAACGACACCCGGCACCTGGGACAGGAGCGGGCAATGTTCAGTGTTATAGACCTCGTTGAAGCGGTCTTCCTTGTCCGGCTGGACGTCCATGCTGGCTATGAACAGGTACTTCGATCGTGGCGGCATATGGCTTCCTCCAAAATAAACTCAGGGCGGGTTGGTTACCCGCCCTGCAAGAGCCTGTGTAATGGCGTTTTCCCCGTACCTTCCGGAGTGGGTTAATCAGAAGGCCCGCCGGTGGGAGGTTTCAGTCTCCGCGCTGGTGATGAACTCCAGCAACACGGCGCGGCCCTCTTCCGTCTGCTGTCGGGCGCGCTGGAAGGCGCCAACGACGTCATTGGGGTCCTCAATTCGCTCGGCGTAGCCACCCATAGCCCTTCCCATTTCGGCATAGTTGCCGCCCAGGTCCCGGGTGCCATAGAGGGCGTGCGAGGTGGCCATGGCAGAAGTCTCCACCGCCATGGTGGAGTTGTTCAGGACCACGGTGATTATGGGAATTCCGCAGCGAGCGGCAGTCTCAAAGTCGAGGCCGGTCATGCCAAAGGCGGCGTCGCCCATAAAGTTGACGCAGACCTTTTCCGGCTTGGCCAGCTTGGCGCCCATGACCAGCCCCAGGCCGGTTCCCAAGCCATGAGACTTGCCCCACCCCAGGTAAGAGCGAGGACCCTCCGTGCGGTAGAAGGGCATAATCTGGTCGCGGGGGCTGCCCGAGTCGTGGGTCACAATCGCCTGGCTGGGCGGAACGGTCTGCATGAAGTCCTTGATGATGCGGTAGGGATTGATGGGTGTGCCAGAGTCGTTCAGCTTGTGGACCCAGTTGT
>JAPPJA010000139.1 GCA_028874675.1 Chloroflexota bacterium | reverse complement strand
CCTCCCAGGCGTCCGGCCTGCGCCAGAACTTCGGCACTATGACCAAGCCCTTCCACGCCGGCGACGCCGCCCGTGCCGGCGTGGTTTCCGCCCTGCTCGTACGCGACGGCTTCACCGCCAGCCCCGACGCCCTGGAGGGTCGCTTCGGCTTCATCCGCGCCTTCTCCGGCGGCCGCGACTTCGACGCCGGGCAGGTGGTGCGAAACCTGGAGAACAGGTGCTACCTGGTGGAGTCGGGTATCGAGGTAAAGAAGTATCCTTGCTGCGGCAGTGCCCACCTCGCCCTCGACGCCACCTTCGACCTCCTCTCCCAGGGCTCCATTGACCCCGATGCCGTGGAAAGAATCGAGGTGATGGTGGACTTCGACCCGCCTCGCTCCCTTATTCACTCCCGCCCCGTATCGTCCCTGGAAGGCAAGTTCAGCATGCAGTACTGCCTCGCCGCCGCCCTCCTCGACCGCCGCGTGGGCCTGGACTCCTTCGATGACGACCAGGTCCTCCGCCCCGCCGCCCAGTCCCTCATCCCCCGCATCGATATGCGCCGCTTCACCGGCAACGAGGGCAAGCCCAGCTGGACCGAGGGCTGTAACGAGGTCCAGGTTTATCTGAAGGACGGCGCGGTCCTCCGTCAGCAGGCCCGCCGCGCCAGTTCCGGCGCCCTCCGCGGCGTGACCATGGACGACATCCGCGCAAAATTCCGAGACTGCGCCTCCCTCCGCCTCTCCGAACCCACTGCCGCGGAGGTACTCACGCGCCTCGACTCACTCGAGCGTCCCGAACCCATCGCCGACCTTGCCAACCTGCTCCGCTGCTGAACCCCCAACCCGATCAAAATAGAAAGCCCGCCCCATCGTCTGGGCGAGCCTGGCTCAGGGTAATCAAGAAAATCCCTTCCCCCTCGACGGGGGAAGGCCGCCCGTGTGCAAAAAGTCCCAGATTCTCAAGACTTATCGCTCAAACGTATCTGTAGCTCCTTTCACTCACCTGCCACCGTAGTTTCTGTTGCCTCTGGAAGCTGGGTAATTATCTGTGGGGATTCCGTCAGATATATCGCCAATGCCAGACCACCCAAAAAGGCTATGATCAGGCCAATGCGAATCCAGCCTTGTCTTCGGAACCCTTTGTCCTGATTTCTGCCCATTTTCTTTCCTTCACTCTCCATCGCCGTTTCCAGTGCTTCCAATGCCCTGGCCAGCGCACGGGCTGCATCGGGCCGGATGTTTACGACAGACCTGAGAGGCTTTGCGCAATAAGTCTTAAAAATCAGGGACTTTTTGCTCAAGAGGGACTCTTTGAGCAAGGCGTGGAAGGGCCGGGACAGGAGTAATTCCCCCGGCCAACGAGCCTGACAGGAGTCCGTTGCCCCGCCGAGAGCAATCCAGAATCGGGCGCACCCGACCCCGTCACCCGCTGGCAAACACTTCGTTGGCAATATCCATGGCCCCTCGGGCAAAGGGTATTCCCGCGTACAGCGTAATGTGCCCGAACACCTCAATCACCTGGTCCCTGGTCAGCCCGATATTCAGCGCGCCGCGAACGTGACTCCGCAGCGGGCCTTCCCGTCCCAGCGCCGCCAGGCAGGTCATCGTGCAGATGCACCGGCTGGTCGGGTCCAGCCCCGGCCGTGTCCACGTCGCCCCCCAGTAGTATTCCCCCGTGGTCCGACCCAGTTCCCTCTCTGCGTCCGTAGGCGGCGCCGGCCGCGAGGCGCCCCCCGTTCCCATGTAGTTTCGCCGGTACTCTTCCCCTCGCTGGAACAGGCTGTCCGGGTCCTCGTTGGCGTCGTGGATGCGGGCCGGGGTGAAGTCAATTCCCCGTTCATCGAAAACCTGCTTGCATATCGAAAGCGCCTGAATTCCCGCTGGCGCGCCGCTGTACCAGGTATCGTGAATTATCAGCTCCACAATCTGCTCCGGAGTCAGCCCGATGTTCAACGCATTGCCCAGGTGCCGCCGCAGCTGCACTTCCCGGTTGGTGACCACAAGGCACGAGAGAGTAATCATCTCCCGCTGTACCGGTGTCAGCGCCGGCCTGCGCCAGATGGTGCCGAACAGCGCCTCGCCCAGGATCCTTTCCAGGTCCGGTGCGATTTCCCAGGCTCCCGGCGCCGACCCTCCGGTAATTTCCCCGCCCCCGAACATCCTCCGGGTTTCCCTGCCTCGTTCGTAACGATCGTCCAGTTCACTCATGCCTGTCCTCTCCCTATGTCCTTTCCCTCTTCCAGGGTGCCGTCAGTTTAAGGTCGCCAACCACCCCCCGCAACTTCCGGTAGCGCCGTCACCTGGGTGGTTTATGCCAGGTAGGGGCGGGTTTCAAACCCGTCCTGGCTGCATTTCGACGGTTCTTCCTGTGCCATTCCACCCAAAATGGAACGCTTCCCAGCTTTCCCCCTCGAGAGGGTCAGCTCAATCTCATCCCAATGTCCGCTCAAATGCCCCGGGCCAGGCGGCAGGAGTTCATGTCACCCTGAGCCTGCCGAAGGGTCTGAAATTCCGGCCTGGAAGGTTGTTTGGACCCGGGGTTAATGCCTCAAAACTTACCTTACAGGTTCTTCAACTTCGCAGAAAGGGACCCTTGATGGAGACACGATCGCGCAGTGCAATAAGCGCCTCCCGTTGAATTGGCAGCCGCATCAGGACATAATAGCCACCAGCCAGGCCGGATAGCCTTCTGTCCCTCACCGGGCCAGCCTCTTCCGGCCAGCCAGATTACCGCTGTTGACGGGGTTCCAGCCCCGGGGAGATTGAGATGAAATACGACGTGGTTATTGTAGGAGCAGGTTCCGCTGGCTGCGTCCTGGCCTCGCGTCTTACCGAGGACCCCGGCCGCACCGTGTTGCTGCTGGAAGCCGGCCCCGACTATCCCGAATTTGAGCAGTATCCCAACGACCTCAAGTACGGCTACAACCAGGTCGCCTCCGCCGTGGGAACTCCCCATAACTGGTCCTTCACCGGCATCGCCACTCCCGAGCAGGGCAACTCCATGCCTGTCCCCCGCGGCCGCGTGGTGGGCGGTTCCAGCGCCATCAACGGCCAGGTCCTCCTGCGCGGTGTCCCCGAGGACTACGACAACTGGGCCTCCTGGGGCAACGACGAATGGTCTTTCGAGAAAACCCTCCCCTACTTCCGCAAGCTGGAAACCGACACCGACATCCACGACGATTTCCACGGCTTCGACGGGCCCATCCCGGTGCGCCGCCACAAGGAAGAGACCTGGCTGCCCGCCCAGCAGGCCTTCTACCAGGCTTGCCGCGCCGAAGGCTATCCCCACGACCCCGACATGAACAACCCCGACTCCTGGGGCGTCGGGCCCATCCCCATGAACAACCCCGACGGCATCCGGATGAGCACCTCCCTCACTTACCTGAACCCGGTGCGCCACCGCCTGAACCTCACCGTTCGGTCCGGCGTCACCGCCCACAGTCTCATCTTCGACGGCCACCGGGCCATTGGCGTCCAGGTCGAGAGCGGCGGCGATGTGTTCGTAGTTGAGGGCGACGAAATTATCTGCAGCGGCGGCGCAGTAGGCTCCCCCCAGCTCCTCTTGCTTTCCGGAGTCGGGCCCGCCGACCACCTGCAGGAAATGGGCATTGCGCTGCGCCACGAGCTGCCCGGCGTCGGACAGAATCTGCGCGACCATCCCAACGTCCGCATCCCCGTTCGGGTCAGCGACGACTTCCCCCTGGACCCGGAAGCTCCCCGGACCCAGCTGGCTCTCCGCTACACCGCCGACGGTTCCGACGATCGTAACGACATGCAGATTCTGCAGTCATCCTTCTCTTCCCCCATGGGCGGCGACCCCCTGGAGGGCGAGGGAATCCGTTTTACCTGCATCATCGAGTTGGCCCTGGGCGCCGGGGAGTTGAAGCTGGCCTCCACCGACCCCTACGAGCAGCCCGTCCTGGACTACCGTTACCTGGAGGAACCCTGGGACAGGGAGAGAATGCGAGAGGGTGTGCGCCTGTGCCTGAAGCTCCTGGAGGGGGAGGAATACCGGAAGTTCGTCGAGGAATGTATCAGCCCCACTGAAGAGGAACTGTCCTCCGACGATGCCCTGGACCAGTGGATGTTGCGAAACGTCACCACCACCCAGCACATATCCGGGACCTGCAAGATGGGCCCTGTATCCGACGGGATGGCGGTGGTGGACCAGTATTGCCGCGTCCACGGCCTCGAAGGACTTCGCGTGGTGGATGTCTCGGTCCTTCCCGACTGTGTCCGCGCCAACACCAACGCCACCACCATCATGATCGCCGAACGCGTAGCCGACTGGATGCGCCAGCCTCAATAACTCCTCAGCCCCCTTCCCCCTCGACGGGGTCCCGAATTCGCAGGGGCAGCCCTTGTGGCTGCCCTGGTCACGCGAACGAAACCACCTGAAATGAAACGCAACCGCTAATACCGTCTCCCCGTCGGGGGAAAGCTGGGACGGGAATCACTCCCGCCAACATCCCCCTACCGGGGCATATGGGTCTCAATCCACCGCCGCTCCTCTTCGTCATCGTCGAAGTAGATGAAGCGGTGAAACATCTTGGGCTGCTCCCGGGT
>JAPPJA010000408.1 GCA_028874675.1 Chloroflexota bacterium | reverse complement strand
CCACCGCCAGCCGGGAAACTTCTATCCCCTTGTTGTCGTCATAGCCCCAGGAGGGGTTGCAGGGAGTCAGAATCTGAATAAAGGCCGGCAATCGGTCGCAGGCCGCCTTGATCTTTCGTTCCAGGTCCTGGGGGTGGGAAGTCGAAGCCGTGGCCACGTATTCTGCGCCGCTGAACATCAGCATCAGGGCAAAGTGCTTGGGGTGCCGCAGCTTGCCCGAGGGCCGGACGCTGGTGCGCGCCATCGGCGCGGTGCTGCCCGTGGCGTGACTCCCGCTGGCCGCGTGGGCCTGGTTGTCGCAAACGACGTGAAGGTACTTATACCCCTGCTGGAAGCTGGTGGCCATGTCCTCCAGCCCCAGGTCGATCTGTCCGTCACCGTCAATTACCACTATGGGCCGGTCGATATTGCGCACCTTCATCGCCGTCAGCATACCTGCAATGCCGCTGTCGTGGGTGCCCAGGCCGCTGCGCTGAAGAAAGTCGCGTCCAATGCCGCAACCCTGCCCGAAGATTATCGGGTTCTCTTCCCGCAAATGATCGAACACTATGTGCATCACCAGCCGGGTGGCCAGGTTCTCCGGACATCCCGGGCACTGGTTGGCGGTTACGTTCATATACACCCGCTGTTCCGGGGTGTCCTGGATCATCTTTATGGGCATGGCGGTAACTCCCCTTTGCGTGGATAAGTAGCCGGGCAGAACGGCCTAGCTGTTCAGCATCCTGGCAAGCATTTCCTCGTCTTCAATTACCTCAAAGTGCCAGTCCAGCGGCTTGGACACGGCGCCGCCACGAGCGGCGGAAAGCGCTTCCTCCGCGGCATAAACAATGTTGAAATGCGTAACGTCGCGCCCGCCCAGACCAATTATCCGCCCCAGCACCACCGGCGCGTTGGGCAGGCCGAACAGCGCGCTTCGCAGGTCCTGGTACACCGCGGCTACGGTATTCCGGTCCAACACAACAACGCCCTTCACGTTGTCCAGCGCCTCCGCCAGGTCTTCACTGGGGAAGGGACGGTAGGTCCGTATCTTGACCAGTCCCACCTTCTTGCCCTGCTCGCGCAGTAGATGCACGGCCAGCCTGGATGTTGACGAAAGGGAACCCATGGCCACGATGGCTACCTCGGCGTCCTCCATCTGGTAGGTCTCGATCAGGCCACCGTAGCCCCGCCCCGTCAGGTTCACATAATCCTGGTGGGCCTGCTTCAGCCGGGCCTTTGAGGTGACATTCAGCGCCTCGTCCAACTGGAATCGGCGCTCCATGTATTCCCGTTCCACATCAATATAGCCGTACCCGCTCATGCGCTGGCCGCCGTAGTAGGCCGCGAAATCCAGGTTCTTGATGAAGTCCACCTCCGGAGGAAGATCAAACGGTGGCAGGAAGCTGTCCACCGCCTCCTGGCTGGGCGACTGCACCGGATAGCTGTTGTGGGAGACTTCCCATCCGTCGTAGGTAACGAAGGCCGGCAGCAGGACGTCAGGGTCCTCACTGACCTTGTAGGCCTGGATGACCGTGTCCATCACGTCCTGAGCGTTCTCGCAGTGATAGTGCATCCAGTGGATGTCCCGGTACATTATGGTGTCCTGGTCGTCGGACCGCACAATTGCCGGCGGTTCCAGGGCCCGGTGCGCCACCACCACCACCATGGGAATGCGGGCATAGGACGCAAAAATTAGCTGCTGGGCCGCAATCAGCAGGCCCTCGGAATTGGTGGCGAAGGAACAGCGCGCCCCCGACTGGGTCGCCGTTATCTGGGCGTTCATCACGCTGCGCTCGTGCTCCAGTTCGATGACCTCGGCCGGCAGTTCACCCCGCTGAATCATTCGGGACAGCTCTTCACCTACCTCGTCCGAAGGGCCGATGGGAAAGTAGCAAAGCACCTGTACTCGGGCCAGTTTCAGCGCATGGGCCGCGGCCTTGTTGCCGGTTAGAGCTTCACGCCTGGTGGGTGTGGGGGAGGTCATCTATTGTCTCCTGACTTGCCTTGAAAGCGCTAAATATCCAGGTGAATTCGCTGGTGGGTGTCGATCTCCGGCCGGTGTGGGGCCGCCGTAATGTCCGTGTATTCCGGGTTTTCCTTCTTGACCTGGTCTTCGTCAACCATGGTCAAAGCGCTGCCCACGCAGACCTCAGCGCAAATGCCGCAACCCCGACAGAAGTCCACGTCTATGCGGTACCCCTGGTGCGGCAGGTCCTGGCGGATGATGAAACCGGTTCCGTCGGGACACATAACCTCGCTGATGCACACGCCGGGGCAGATGCATTTGTTGTCCTCGCATACGGGCACCTTGTCCCGCCAAACGAAGGGGCTGCCTCCGCTGAAGCCCGGAAGCTTGTCGTAGCGGTCAAACTGGTAGTACTGGGGCAGACTCTCCACCGCCGCGTGTTCCAGCCTCGCCGGCGTCCGGTCAACCTGGAACTTGACACCGCCGATAGCCTGCACCGACTCGTAGGCTTCCGTCGTCGCCTCGGCATTGCGTTCGCCAACGGCGCCAGGGAAGGCCTCCCGGATGATGGACAGCAGTTCATCCATGTCGATGGCCTGGGTGATTCGCGCATAGGCGCCGAGCAGGGTCAGTCCCACCGGCGGCGGACTGCGGCGCAGCAGCCTGCCGGCGATGCCCGTAGCGTCCACCGTTGCCACTACCCCCTCCAGGTCAAAGGGCAGGTCAATTTCCTGGGGATGCTTGGGCGAGTTCACCAGCAATGTGCCGGTCTTCATCCGCCCGATTGCGTCGGCGATAAGCTCGTGGGTGTTGTTCCTGGCAGTGAGCAGAAGTTCTTCCTGGAACACGATCACTTCCGAGGGATGGTAGTTGGCGCAGCTGGCCATCACCTCCGAATCGGAAATCTTGACATAATTGATGACCGGCCCGCTGCGGGCACGGGTCCCGGGATAAACGTTGACCGAAACAAACCAACCCTGGTGGGCATACAGCTTGGCCAGCGCTTCGCCGGCCTGCACCGACCCCTGACCGGACATGCAAAGGAGGTTCAATTCTGTGGTTTGAGGCATGGTAGAACTCCTGGGGGGTGCGGCGACCCCAAATGCCCCGCTATTCTACGATACCCATTTGGCTAAATCAAACACAAGGGTCGCGTAGTCGCTTGGAGGGTCCCTTGGAATTGCCGAAGGGAAACGCAGGTACAGGACGCGGATCCACCAAGAGGACCTTCTCCTCCTACCGGAGTGTGCGTTCAAACGCCGGGAAATGGGGAGATGCGGCGGGACAAGGGCCGTCGGAGAGTGTTGCCTAGGCCACCCTTTCCAGAAACCGGATTATATGGGGCAGGGCTACTTCGCTGCTCTCCCAGGCCTCCATGTGGCCCAGTCCTGGCAGCGAAACAAACTTCAGTCCCTCGTGACCCTCAACGCACTTCCGAGCCAATGGATAGGCGGGATCCTCTGCGCCCGCATAAATCAGGCCCGGCGCTTCAAAGGAGTCCAGGGCGTCCTCAAAACCCTCCGAGTCCCGAATGGAAGTGGTCAGCGAAATCAGCGCCTCGACATCATTGTCGGCGAACTGGGCTTTTACCTGATCGGGAATCAGGTCAGCATGGCGGCCACCCGCGGCGATAGCATCCCTGGCGGTGGTAAAGCGTTCAATCCTGCGGTTCAGGGGGTAGGGGTCTCGGACATAAGGGTGCATTCCTCCCAGCGCCAGGCAGCGCAACCTCTCCGGGGCAAACCTGGCAAACCCGAAGCCCACCCAGGCGCCGAAGGAATAGCCGAGGAAGTCCACCGTTTCCTCCCCCAGTTGGTCGAGGAGCTGGACCAGGTCCGATACCAACAGCTCCATCCGGTAGTCGGCGACGCCGTGGGGCTTGTCACTCTTGCCGTGCCCCCTGAAGTCCACAAGTATCAGGGGCTGGCGCTGTCGCAGCGGGTTTACATAATCCGTCTTTGCCCAGTCCTCACTGCGCTGCATAAAGCCGTGGGCCAGCAAAAGGGGGGTGGATGTGCCGCCGGCTGCAGGACCGGACCGGGGTTCAGTCCTGTACCAGGTCCTTACGCCGCAGTTGTGCGAGTAGGGCATACCGACCGAATCGGCTAGGTGCCGGGGGTCTGGTTGGCCAGCGGTACTGCGATGGTAATCCTCGGGACCTCGCTGGAAACCCTGGTGGTGTGTCCCTGCCCCGTCAGGTCCTCTACCAGCACCACGGCCCCGGGGCCGAAGCGGTGCAGGGAGCCGTCACCCAGACCGATTTCTCCCTCTCCGGACAGGGTGATGATGTAGTTCCTGCGGGACTCCACGTGCCAGTCGGCGAACTGACCTGGCTGTTGCACCCGAAACCTGAGTTCCGAAATTTCGGTCAGGGAAGCGGGGTTAGGGAAGTCGTCGGTCTCAATCTGGTCTATATGGGCCTGACCGTCGTCACCGGTGTAAATGCGGTGGATTTTCATTGCTAAGGGCCTCCTGGGCAACCAATCGGGCTAGTCTGAAGCAGCGCTCACGGCGGTACGGTCGGGAAAGAAGGTCTCAAGGATCTGGGCGGCGATACCCTCCGCATCCAGTTGAAGGTCATGCCGCTGGTCGCCGGCGGTACCGTGCTCCACGAAGGAATCG
>JAPPJA010000418.1:2143-4583 GCA_028874675.1 Chloroflexota bacterium | reverse complement strand
GGGCCGTGGTCCTCATTCACCAGGGCATGCAGACTGTGGTGGGAGAGCGCTCAACGCGTTACCACCTGCCCAACACCATCGGAAACCTGGTGGAGCGGGCCATAACCTACGCCTCCTTCGTATTCGGCGGAGTAATGGATAAGTACCCCGACCTGCGCATTTGCCTTTCCCACGGGGGTGGCTACACCTGCTTTGGCGCGGGGCGCATGGACCGGGGCTGGCAGGTTAGGTCGGAAGCGCGAGTCAACTTAAACAAGCCGCCCAGCACCTATCTAAACCAATTCTGGTACGACTGCCTGACCCACAGCGAGCCGGCGCTGCGGATGCTGATAGATTCGGTGGGGATAGACAAGGTGGTTTTTGGCACCGACTGGCCGTTTGACATGCAGATTGACTGGCCGGTGTCATGGGTTCTGGGGCTTGAAAGCCTGACCCAGGATGAAAAGGAGGCGATTCTCTACAAGAACCTGGAGAATCTGCTGGGGATTTAATGCAATGGCAACTGACGGCGGTGGTAATGGGCATATTCGAGCGACTGGCAAGTAGGAGCCCCATCTGCCGCCATACCGACTTTCTGCAGAATTACGAAGCACATTCTTATATATGCTTTGAGCTTACGTCCAAAAGCCCCATAGAACAGTTCATTAATCGCAAATATCAGGAGACTTGCAAATGCGCAGTATAGATATTCATGCCCATATTGCCCCGGCGGCAGCATCGCACCTGCCGGAGGGAGAGACCTGGCATGGGTTTACCCGCCAGGAGATGAACGGAAGGCAGTTCCTGGTGCAGGGAGACAAGCGGCAGTGGCTGCATCCCGCGTATTCCCTGACGGCGGACGAGCGTATTGCCTACATGGATTCGGTGAACGTGGACGTGCACGTGCTGACTACGTGGGTGGGGATGTACAACTATGACCTGCCAGGCGACGTGGGAGCCGGAATTGCGCGGGAGTGCAACGACTACGTGACGGAGCTGACCCGCTCTCACCCCGAGCGGTTTTCGGGGATGGCCACCCTGCCAATGCAGGACGTCAATGCCGCAGTTGCCGAACTGGAGCGGGCGGTTAATGGACTGGGGCTGAAGGGCGCGCAAATAGCCGATCACGTGAATAACAAGACGCTGGACCACGAGGACTTCATTCCCTTCTGGTCGGCGGCGGAGCAGCTGGGCGCGCTGATCTTCTTCCACCAGGAAGGAGACGATACCATAGTGAAACCCCGGGATACCAAGGGATGGGCCATTGACAACTCCATCGGCAACCTGTCGGACCGGGTGGTTACCTTTGCCACGCTGGTGTTTGGCGGGGTGTTGGACCGCTTCCCGGACCTGAAAGTGTGCCTGGCCCACGGCGGCGGCTTCACCTGTTTCGGGGCTGGCCGGCTCGACCGGGGCTGGCAGGTCCGGTCAGAGGCGAGGGAACTGGGGGCCAACATTCCCAGCACCTATCTGGACAAGGTCTATTACGACTGCCTGACCCACAGTGAGGCGGTGCTGCGGTACATGATAGACACGGCAGGCATTGATCGCATATTCCTGGGCAGCGACTATCCTTACGACATGGGTATTGATTCGCCGACGGAGTGGGTCAATAGCCTGGAAAGCCTGAGCCAGGACGAGAAGGAAGCGATTCTGTGGAAGAACCTGGAGAGGGTACTGGGGGTGTAGAAGCGGCTTCGGCCAAGGTGGAGTCCGCTGGCAGCGGCGCCAGGCTGCGGGAGATGAAGGGTCATCACTGCCATCTTGTCTCTATCCGTGTCCAGGCCAGGGGATAACGAAACGGGGCCGTAGCGGCGCAAAGGGCTTGGAGTGTTGTGTTGGCCGCCCGTTTCGCTATTTCGACTCTTAACCGGAATCCAGGAAGGACGTCAAGGGCCGGATGTGCGACGCCGGACAGTTTCCACTCCGGCGCAGGTAGGTGCGACCATAAAATCCCCGCGATTCTCGGAGCCGCGGTTCCCATACCGCTTCAGGTTTTACTGGAGGGTACCGGGAGCTGTGGCAGTCGAAGAACCGGGTTCCCTCCGGTAGTACTGCCGGGGTGTTTCGGCCCATTCCGGGAGTTTGGTAGGGTGATGAATTGCTGGTATTATAGCGGCACCATGAAAATACGAAAAAGGGAGGAATACAATGCTTGAAGATCCCATCAGGCTCAAGAATATTAACCACATTACCTACAACGTCAAGGACAAGGACGCGGCCTTGAAGTGGTACGAGGATTTTCTGGGATTGAAGCAGATTCCCAAGATGGTCAACAGCGACCACCTGTACTGGCTGCAGCTGCCCAGTGGCGCTATGGTCCACATCATCGAGAATCCCGATGCGCCTTCCGCCCCGTCTCACCACACGGCGTTTGAGGTGGACGACATTGAGGCATCGCACAAGTATTTCAACGGCAGAGGCATCGAGACCACGGAAATCCAGACCCGCAACGACGGGC
>JAPPJA010000418.1:0-2133 GCA_028874675.1 Chloroflexota bacterium | reverse complement strand
CTACATCAACGACCTGGACGGCAACCGGATTGAACTTTGCACGGTGTCAGGGTTTGGCGTGCTGGTCTAGCCTGCCCCCGCAACAGAAGGTCCCGAGCTGGTTTCCGAGGCCCACTCGGAGAAGGAGAAACTGAAATGAAGCTGGCCTTTTTTGACGATTTCAAGCTGGGCGTGGTCAAGGGCGACAACATGGTGGACGTATCGTCCGCAGTGAGCGGCGTGGCCCATACCTCGCCGCATGACCTGATAAACCGGGTGATCGAAGGGTTCGACGGCCATCGGGCTGGCATTGAGGCTATAGTCAACGCGGAAGCCGGAGTCCCCCTGAGTTCGGTGAAGCTGCGCCCGCCTTTGCCCAAGCCGTACACGATAGTATGCATGGCGGTGAATTACATGGAAGACGGCACGCGAGACGAGCCGGCGCCGATCAATGCCTTCCTGAAGTCGCCGCACTGCGTAATCGGGCCGGACGATACCGTTGTTCTGCCAGACATCCCCGCCACCATCTTTGAGTTTGAGGCGGAGATGGCTTTTGTGATAGGCAAACGGGCCGAGTTCGTAAAGCCTGAAAATGCGTATGACCACATATTCGGGTACCTGAATTTTATTGACGGGTCGGCCCGTGGCGTGCTGCCCCCGGGCAATACCTTCTACCAGATGAAGTCGCGCGCCACCTTCTGCCCCATCGGTCCCTACATTGTAACGGCTGACGAGTTCACCAATCCCCTGAACCGGCAGGTTGTGCTGAAGGTCAATGGAGAAGTCAAGCAGAACTACAACACCGACGATATGGCCCACAAGATTCCCAGGATTATGGAGTGGGTTACGTCCATACACCCCCTGGAGCCAGGCGATATTGTGGCGACGGGCACCAACCACCGGGGCCTGAGCGCCCTGATGGATGGCGACGTACTGGACCTGGAGTGCGAGGGCCTGGGCAATCTTCACCTGAACTTCAAGGACGACTTGAAGCGGACCTGGGCGAGGGAGACCCGGTTGGACCGCCAGAACCAGGGGCATGACACGACCACGCCCCAGTTGACGGGCAAGTACGCCTAGCGGACTAACTGCTTTGTAGTGACGGGTTGAAACGGCGCATTGCCGCTCCTGCGAGGCTTTCGCCCTTGCGCGGGAACGACGATTAGACGCCGCCCTCCATTGCAATTCTGTTGACCCGCCAGCGGCTTTATGCCGAGTTGCCCACCCAGCGAGCAGGCGCTAAATGACAGGCCTCCGGTTGAATGCCGGAGGCCTGCGGTATTTCATGGGAGGCAGGGCGGGTGTCGCGGGAGATTGATGGCGGATGGAGGCCTTCTTGAAAACCACCCAGAGGTGCGGCGGCCATACCTGGCTTTTGCCGGAAGGACGGCATCCTCATGCAGGTCAAGCCCCGTTATGGGGAAAGGACTCTGTAATGGCTTTCTGGGGTGGGGGAAAGAGGGAAGTGGCGTCCCAGGCAGGATTCGAACCCGCGACCCGCTGCTTAGAAGGCAGCCGCTCTATCCACTGAGCTACTGGGACTCAGGTGTGGCCAAGTGAGGGGTGAGCCAGACTGGACCTCACGTTCAATCTTACGAAGCCCTCAATTGGGTGTCAAGGCGGCCGGCGTTAGGATAGAATAGTGGGGCCGCGGGAGATAAGCGGCTTTGCAAGAGTACCGGGAGAAGTAAACCGAGTATGGTTCAGGACAATCAGCCAATCCGCGTGCTGGTAGCTAAACCGGGGCTGGACGGCCATGACCGAGGGGCCAAGGTAATAGCCCGGGCAATGCGGGACGCGGGCATGGAGGTCATTTACACCGGCATCCGGCAGACACCGGAGATGATTGTGCAGGCTGCGGTGCAGGAGGACGTTGAAGTTCTGGGGTTGAGCATCCTTTCCGGGGCGCACATGGAGTTGATGCCCGAAATTATGCGCCTGCTCAGCGCAAACGGAATGGAAGATGTGCTGGTGGTGCTGGGGGGAATAATTCCCGAGGAGGACCGGCAGCCGCTTTCCGATATCGGGATTGATGCCGTGTTCGGGCCGGGGGCGTCGACCCAGGGCATCATTGACTACATAAACCAGGAGAGGCGGGGGGCCTGATTCTGACGGGAAATAAGAGCCGCTGATGTTGGCGGGAGAGTGTGAAGC
>JAPPJA010000015.1 GCA_028874675.1 Chloroflexota bacterium | reverse complement strand
CCAGAGAGCCTGCAAGAGGTCAACTACACAGCACAGGTGCGGTCCTGGATTCCGGCCTGCGCCGGAATGACGACTACTCCCCAACCCATCACTTCAATAGCGATACACTACGAGGGCGTGTCGTAGAGATGCCCCGTCACTTCTTTGAAGGCAGGAATATTGACTTCGGGCAGCGGGGTTCCCGCCTGCGCGGGAACGACGAAAGGGGACATTGGAAGACTTCTGACTTCAATCTGAGGACAGCCCTTAAACCTCGTAGCAGGCCACCCAGTGGTCCGGGGCCTTCTCCTCGAAGGCAGGGTGAGGGTTGTCGCGGCAGTGGTTGGTGGCCAGGGGACAGCGGTCATAGAAGCGGCACCCCTCCGGCGGGTCTATGGGCGCGGTCAGGTCGCCCACTATGCTGGGCGGTCCCCGGCGGTACTCCGGGTTGGGTACCGGCACCGCGGAAAGCAGGGCCCGGGTGTAGGGATGGAGGGGATTCCGGAGCAACTCCTCGGTCTCGCCAAGCTCGACGATTTTGCCCAGGTACATAACCGCTATGCGGTGGCACATGTAACGGGCGACGGCCAGGTCGTGGGTTACATAGAGGTAGGCGATGCCGAGACCATGGGCCAGCTGCTGCATCAAATTCATTATGCCGGTGCGGCTGGAAACGTCGAGCATGGAAGTGGGTTCATCGGCCACAACGAAGGAAGGCTCCACCACCAGCGCCCGGGCAATGGCCACCCGCTGCCGCTGGCCCCCGGAGAGTTCGTGGGGATGCCTGAACAGGAAGGTTGCCGGGGGTGTCAGGCCGACCAGCATCAGGATCTCCGAGACCATGTCCACCCGGTCCAGCACCGTGCCCATACCCTGAACGGCCAGGGGCTCGGCGATGGTGTCGTAGATGGTCCGGCGGGGGTTCATGGACTCATAGGGGTCCTGGAAAATCATCTGGACCTGGCGACGAAAGGCTCGCAGGCGCCGGCCGTTGATGGCCGACGCCTCCAGGGGCACATTTTCCGGACCTTCCGCAACGTCGAGCCCGGGCAACCGGTAGGTTATCCGGCCGGAAGTGGGCTCGAGCAGTTTCACCAGCAGCTTGCCGACGGTGGTCTTGCCGCAACCCGATTCGCCAACGAGGCCCAGGCTGTCGCCCGCATTCAGCTGGAAAGAAACGTCGTCAACAGCGTGAATGAAGCTGGTGGCACGCCGGAACAAGCTGCGCCCCACGGGGAACTGCCTGGTAAGGCCGGAAACGGAAACCAGTTGGTCGCCAGCGGCGGGAGGGGTATGCGCCTGGTTGGCTTCCACCTAAGTCCCTCCGGCCTTCGCAGGCTGCAGGGACGGGACTTCTTCGAGGGGATGCCAGCAGTCGGCCCACTGGTCATCCCGTTCAACCCTGGGGGGAATTTCCTGCCGGCAGACGTCCGTGGCGTGGACGCACCTGGGGTGAAAGGGACAGCCGGAAGGTGGATCGATCAAGTTGGGCGGTTCGCCCGACAGGTTAGCCAGCACACGTTTTTCTCCGGCAATGCTGGGGAATGAACCCATCAATGCGGCGGTATAGGGGTGCAGGGGAGCTCGGAAGACGGCCGCGGTGGGTCCGTACTCCACCAGGCGTCCGGCATACATCACCCCAATCCGGTCGGTAACCTCGGCAACCACGGCAATGTCGTGGCTGATGTAGATTATGGCCATGTGGAGCCGCTGCTGGATTCCCTTCAGTTCGCGCAAGATTCGGTCCTGGACTATTACATCCAGGGCCGTGGTAGGCTCATCGGCGATTATTACCCTGGGGTCGCAGGACAGGGCCATGGCTATGACGGCGCGCTGACGCATGCCGCCGCTGAACTCATGGGGATAGCGGTCCATCAATGCGGGGTCAAGGCCCACCATGCGGAAAAGCCCGGCAACCCGCTCCCGGGCCAGGGAGAGGGTGGGCTCGACGCCGTGAGCTTCGATGGCCTCCACCACCTGCTGTCCCACCTTGTACACGGGGTCCAGGGCATTCATTGCGGCCTGGAATACCATGGCAATCCGCTGCCAGCGGTATTCGCGAATCTGGTCCTCAGACAGCGGCAGAATATCCTGTCCGTCCAGGAAAACCTGGCCGGCCACCAGTTGGGCGTTGTCGGGCAGCAGGCGCATCAAGCAGTTGGCCACTGAGGTCTTGCCGCACCCCGACTCGCCCACCAGCCCCAGCGCCTCGCCCTGGGCCAGCTCGAAATTCACATCCTGAACAGCCTTGACCTCGCCGCCCCTGGTCAGGTACCGGAGGGACAGGTCAACGACCTTCAGCACGGGGCTGGCTGCCGACGCGGTCATAGCTGGCGCTCCGGTTCTCTAGAGAGTGTATTCAAATTGGCCCTTATTGCTTGAAACAGGATGAATCTTGACCAGAGCCGGCGAGGTTCCCGCCTTCGCGGGAACGACGAACCAGGCCCGGCGAGGTTCCGGGCTTCGCGGGAACGACGAACCAGAGGCGGCGAGGTTCCCGCCTTCGCGGGAACGACGAAATGGCGCGCTGGGAAGCTTCGATTTTCAATTTGACGACACGACCTAGTCATGTCGCCGCCGCAGCCGGGGGTTGACCACTTCGTCCAGGGCCCGGCCGCCCAGGTAGAAGGCGCTGCACAGCAGGGTGATGGACGCGCCGGCGGGAACTACCAGCCACCAATAACGGGTGCCGCCCATCAGGTAGCCGCCGGTGTTGGCGGTATGAATCATAATGCCCCAGCTCATTCGCAGGTCCAGCAGGCCGAGAAAGGACAGAACCGCCTCGGCGAAAATGGCGCTGGTAACGGTAAACATCATATAGAGCAGGGAAAGGGGCAGCAGGTTGGGAATGATGTGGACGAAAATTATGTGAAAATGGCCACCGCCGGCCACCGTAGCGGCTTCAATGTAGGGCTTGACCTTGATGCTCAGGGCCTGGGACTTGAGGATGATGGCCGTGCCGCCGAACCCGCCCAGTATTCCGATGACGAGGGCCAGGTAGAAGAGGTTCAGCTTGAACAGGGCGCTCAGAACAATGAGCAGGGAAATTCCCGGCAAGGCGATGATCAGGTCCGCCAGGCGCATGAAGAAGACGTCCACCAGACCGCCGTAATAGGCGGAAACGGCGCCCACGGTGGTGGCGATTGCCACGGTCACCAGCGCCGCCGTAATCCCCAGCACAAACTCCGACCGGGTGCTCCACAGCAGCTGGCTCAGGACATCCCGTCCCAGGGGATCGGTACCCAGGGGATGCCGCCACGACGGAGCAGCCGGCTGGTCAACCTGGTCAAAGGCGTAGCCGGTTACCGGGTCATAGGTGTCCACATCCCAAATGGTCAGCATCAGGATGGGATGGGCAACCGCCATAATGGCGAAAATACCGATGATTACCAGGGACAGGACGCCGATGGCGCTCTCCATGAAAATGGACCAACCCGCGCGGAAAGAATGCAGCGCCAGCCGTGTCCTGGCTATCAGCAGGCGGACGCGGCTGTGACCGACCTCCACCACGGGAGGGTCAGAGGCCGAGCCGGGCGGCGGAAAGTTGGGAGGGGTGATCACTGGTAACGAATCCTGGGGTCAAGATAGACGTACAAAATATCCACGATAACGTGGGCCAGCAGGGAAAAGAGACCGATGAAGACCATGGCGCCCATAACCAGGGGTAGGTCCTCGGTGCGCACGGCCTGGAGCAGCGTGAGCCCGGTGCCGGGCCAGGAGAAGACGCCCTCGATGATCACGCTGCCGTCGATGGCGAAAATGAGGCTGTAAACCAGGCTGGTAACCACCGGCAAGAGTGCGTTGCGGGCGGCGTGGCGGTCGCGGACCAGTTTTTCCGGCAACCCCTTGGCCCTGGCCGCCATCACATAGTCCTCACGCACGGTTTCAAGCATGCTGTTGCGGGTCAGCAGCATGGTGCCAGCGAAGGATATGAGGGTCAGGGTGGCTATGGGCAATACCATGTGCTTGAGGATGTCCAGGGCCAGTCCCCCGATGCCGGAAAGGGACCAAAGCAGGAGAGCCACGACAGCGGCTACTACGATCAGGGGACCGGCCCACCGGGTCAGTCCGACCCGGCCCGTCTTCCTCAAAATCCAAAGGGCCAGGAAGGCAAAAACGGTGAGCAGAAAAGCGGTGAGCAGCATCTGGCCGAAAACGTGGTTGGCGGTAACCTCGGCATGGCGCCACACCAGGGGGTCCAGGAACTTGCCCACGGGCAACCAGCCGAGACGGAAGGAGAAGATCCAGATCATCATCAGGGCGAAGGCGGGAGTGAATACGGTGAACAGCGTGGCTCCGGAAATGGTGGCGGTGTACTCCAGTACCCCGCCCCTGCGCCAGGCGATGGCCTTGCCCAGGAAAAACCCGATGTAGAAGGAGAGGACGGTGGCCGTCAGGAACAGCACCGCGGTTCGAGGAACGCGCTCAATCAGCACGTCCATCACCGGCCTGGGAAAGTGGCCGAAGGAGACCCCGAAGTTGCCGGTGACGGTGTTCTTGAGATGAATGAGGTACTGCTCCCACAGGGGCTTGTCCAGGCCGAAGGAGGCCCGAAGCTGGTCCTTGACTTCAGGGGGCATATCGGGGTCGAGGGCATAGAAGCTGGCG
>JAPPJA010000262.1 GCA_028874675.1 Chloroflexota bacterium | reverse complement strand
CACTTTCCACCAGCCTGGACGAAAACCTGGGCGAAACGAAGCCTGACGTGGTGGTGGACTTCACCAACGCCGCCGTCTGTCGCGAATCGGTAGCCGTTGCCGCCGCCCATTCCTGCAGCATTGTAGTTGGCGTCAGCGGGCTGGTGGACGAGGACCTGCAGCGCCTGGACGCCCTGGCCAGCGACAGCGGCATCGGCATCATTGTCGCTCCCAACTTTGCCCTGGGCGCGGTGGTGCTGAAAAAGCTGGTGGAGCAGGCGGCCCCCTATTTTGACTACGTGGAAATTGTAGAGGCACACCACGAGGCCAAGATAGATTCGCCCTCGGGCTTTGCCTACGCGCTGGCCCAGGCCATCGGCAACGAAAAGAGCTTCACCCGCAACTACCCGGAGAAGGAAACCCTGGAAGGCACCCGGGGAGGGGAATACAACGGCGTGTCCATCCACAGCATCCGAATGCCTGGCCGCAGCGCGCACCACGAGGTTATTTTTGGGGCTGCCGGACAGACGGTCTCCATCCGCCACGACACCCTCACCCGCGACTGTTATATGCCCGGGGTAATCCGGTGCATCCGTGAAGTTGTTATCAAACCGGGCCTTGTGGTAGGCTTGGAAAACGTGCTGGGATTGTAGCTGGACCCGAAACTTTCCCAGCGTTGAGAGACAGGGCTGCCGGCAACAATGGCGCTGGCGGCTCTGAACTTTATCTGCCAGAGAAGGGCAATAGCCATGATTCCTGACCTGAGCCACCTCACCATTGCCGTCGTTGGCGCCACCGGAGCAGTGGGCGCCGAATTCCTGAAGATTGTTGAGCAGCGTCATCCCCAGCTGCACAATCTGAAGTTGCTGGCCTCCAGCCGAACGGCTGGAACAAAGCTGACAGTCAACGGCAAGGAATTTACGGTGGAGGAAACCACTGAGGATTCCTTTCAGGGGGTGGACATTGCCTTCATCTCGGCCAGCACGGAGGCCAGCCGTTACTGGGCGCCCGTGGCCGTGGCTGCGGGAGCGGTAGTCATCGACGACAGTTCCGCCTTCCGGATGCAGGAGGACGTGCCCCTGGTTGTGCCGGAGGTCAACGGAGCAGACGTCACCTGGCATCAGGGCATCATCGCTATTCCCAACTGCTCCACCACGCCCCTGGTGATGGTGGCGCACCCCATACATCGCGTAAACCCAATCAGGCGCATTATTGCCGACACCTACCAGTCGGTTTCCGGCGCAGGGGGCGCTGCCGTCCAGGAGCTGAAGGAGCAGACGACGGCCTTGCTGAAAGGGGAGACGGTAACGCCAAAGCAGCAGCCCAAACAGATCGGCTTCAACGTCATCCCCCAGATCGACAGCTTCCTGGACAACGGCTACACCCGCGAAGAGCAGAAGATGATAGATGAGAGCCGGAAGATCATGCACGCTCCCGACATCCGCGTCTCTTCCACCTGCGTGCGGGTGCCGGTGATGGTGAGCCACAGCGCTGGCGTTCACCTGGAGCTTGAGCGGGCCATGGACGTTAGCGAAGTTCGCGCGCTGTTGGCCGAAATGCCCGGCCTGACTGTCCTGGACAATCCCGGACAGGGAGACTATCCCATGCCCTGGGATGTGGCAGGTGAGGACGATGTTTTCGTGGGCCGCATACGTCGGGACGCCTCCGACGCGAACGGAGTAGCATTGTGGATTGTATCCGATAACCTGCGCAAGGGGGCGGCCCTCAATTCCATCCAGATAGCCGAGGAACTTGTGGCTCGAGAGTGCGTGAAGCCAGGGACGCGCCCCAGGGCACAGGTTCGGTCTCGGTGAGCCGGAGAGCCTGGAAGCTACGGAACATCCAGACGATGTTGAGTACTTTCTGGCGAGTATAGGTGGACTGTGGCCATGCTTGGGGCTATCTGAAGCTGGAAGTCTGAAACTGGAGGAAGGAAACGCGGTTTTGACCCGTGGCGTGGTCGGACCGGCAACATACGTGGCCATTCTCCGGGCATACTTCCATATTGAAGATTTCCCGGCCCATGAAGCGCTGGTCAGCAGCCCCTGGTCAGCAGTATTAATTAAACCTGCGCCATCCCGGGACGAGATTTTCTAAACCACTGTCACCTTGCCGTGGATGGACCCTTTCTGACGCTGGCGATAAAAAGGCAGGTCAGTCTCATTCCCTGCCCGAATACTGGATTTGAGGTTGCCGATGACTTCTGTACGGACCGATGGCCAGTACTCCATTGAGTTGCCCCTTTCCTGCCCCCTGCTGATCAACGGGGAAGAAGGGTCGGCCACCGGGGGCTCTGAGTTCACAAGAGAAAACCCGGCAAATGTCCACCAAGTGGCCACCGTGGCTGCCCAGGGCACCCTGCAGGATGCCCGCGCCGGCATTGATGCTGCCCGCCGGGCTTTTGACGGCAACGCCGGGAACTGGCTGAACAACTACAAGCTTCGGGAACAGGTGCTGTTCCGCACCGCCCAGTTGATGCGGGAAAATGCGGACCGCCTGGCACAGGTGGTCAGCCTGGAAGTGGGAATGCCCATGCGCCAGGCTGTCCCCCACATTGCCGCTGCCGCAGACATCTTTGAGTTTTATGCCGGGCTGGCCGGCAAGATTTACGGCGAGTCCTTTACGCTGCCCAACGGGTCCCTCATTAACCTGGTGAAGGAACCGGTGGGAGTGGTAGGACTGATTACTCCCTGGAATTTTCCCCTGACGCAGACGGCCCGCAAGGTTGCCCCGGCGCTGGCTGCCGGCTGCACAATAGTGCTGAAACCTGCCAGTTACACTCCCGCCGCAGCTTACGAACTGGTCAGGCTGATGCACCAGACGGATATTCCCGCCGGAGTGCTGAACCTGGTTCCCGGGCCCGGCACGGTGGTTGGGTCGGAACTGGTTACCAGCCGCGATATTGACAAGCTTTCCTTTACCGGCGAGACAGGTACCGGAAAGATGATCGCCGCCCAGGCCGCCACTGAGGTCAAGCGCATCAGCCTGGAACTGGGGGGCAAGGCCCCTTACCTGATATTTGACGACGCTGACGTGGAAGCCGCGTCGCAGGCCGCAGTGTTTGGAATGTTCCGTAATGCAGGTCAGGCCTGCGGCGCCACCACTCGACTGCTGCTGGAGGATGGGATTCATGACGAGGTGCTGGAGCGCATAACCCAGTTGACCAGGGCAATTGAGGTGGGCAATCCGGCGGCAAATTCAACGGACATGGGGCCGGTAATTTCAGCCAGCCAGGAGCGGGTTGTCCAGGAGTACATTAAGTTCGGGATGGACGCAGGCTTCGAGCTGGTGACGGGCGGCAACAAGCTGCAGGGCGACGGTTACAACGACGGCTATTATGTAGAGCCTACTATCTTCGACGGGGTGGACAACTCGTCCCGCCTGGGCCAGGAGGAAATCTTTGGTCCAGTGGTGGCCGTAACCACCTTCAGAGACGAAGCGGAGGCGGTGGAACTGGCCAATGCCGTGGACTTCGGCCTGGTGGCCGGAGTCTGGAGCGCGGACTACCCCCGGGCCATGCGTGTGGCCCGCGGTATTCGGGCCGGCACCGTCTGGATCTGGGACAACTACGCCCAGCCCGTGGAGGGCATTTGGGGTGGCTACAAACAGAGCGGCATGGGCAGAGAACTGGGCTACCACGGGCTGGAGGACTTCCTGGAGGTGAAGCAGATCTTCACCGACGGAACCGGCCTGACCAGCAAGTCTCCTTATGGGCAGGTAATTAAGGGATAGACGGACCAGACCTTTAGCATCGCAATACGAGGAATTGAGACTACCAGGACGCGAACCTATAATTTTCATATCCGGCCCAGGGCAGGATGCAACCATGACCAGCAAGCTGAATTATGAGGCTGCCAACAGGAGAGGCAAGGGGCAATTCCCCGCCTTTCCGCCCAGGGACGATATGCAAAACCCCCTGCACCTA
The DNA here is from genome assembly GCA_028874675.1 of Chloroflexota bacterium. GTDB lineage: Bacteria > Chloroflexota > Dehalococcoidia > Lucifugimonadales > UBA3495 > Bin22. The sequence continues at coordinate 738 of JAPPJA010000262.1, read as the reverse complement.
TACGTGCCAGGATATTTGACGACCCTCAGTCGACACTTCGGTTCTCCGGACACCACCCTGGTTTTGAGCGAAGTCCCGGTAGGTTTCCGGGCCAGCCAGCGGCGGGGCATACTAATACCGGACCTGATAGTGGCTTTCGACGTAAATGTTAATCAGGTTGTTGAGCAGTGGGGTTTCTCCATTGAAGAGCAGGGAGGCCCCCCCGACTTCGTACTGGAAGTGGCGTCTCCCCATACGCACCGCAACGACACGGGCCCGAAGCGGGACGGCTACCAGGCTTAGGTGTCCGCGAATACTGGCGGTACGACGGCTCCGGCGGTCAGTATTATCCCCAGGCGCTGGCGGGAGACAGGCTTGTGGACGGCGTCTATCAGCCCATTACCATTGAATCGGATGGCTCTTCCCATTGGGGCCATAGCGAAGTTCTGGGACTGACGATATGCTGGGAAGACGGCAGCCTGCGGTGGTGGGATTCTTCAGAGCAGTGTTACCTGGCAACTCACGCCGAGGAGGCTGACGCTCGGCAGCTTGAATCGGAAGCGCGACGGTTGGAACAGGTGGAATTGTCAGCCGAACGTCAGGCCCGCCTCGCGGCCCAGGAGAGAGTCCGGCAGCTGGAAGAACTGGTGGCCCGGTTGAGGAATCCGGACGACACCCCCGGCCTCCACTGTACCCCCCCCCGTATTGGCCAATGCCCCGGGGCCGCGGCGCGGAGGGGGGGCGGCGCGGGGGAGTTTT
>JAPPJA010000411.1 GCA_028874675.1 Chloroflexota bacterium | reverse complement strand
TTGGGAGGGGTATCCAGGTGCACGGTGGGCAGGTTGTACTTGTCCTGAACTGACTTGTGCCTGTTATTCTCCTCTCCCTCAAAGGAGTCCACCACAACTGTGCCGTTATGGGCTGCAATGAGGTCCCGGTGACCCAGCGCCTGCAGCGCCCTGACCACGCCCTCCAGCTGCCAGGGGGTGGTGGAACAGCCCGGGTACCAATGCTGCCAGGAGATGTTTATCTTCAGCAGCGTTGCCAGGTCAGGCGAAAGAACCTGAAGGGCCCCGGCCATTGCCATGGCCCGACCCACGTCCTCGAGCACAGTTTCCGGGCCGGTGGCCACCACGGCGACTACCGATCGGCCGGTGGGTCTTGTAGTCCCCGCTCCGGAATCCTGTGCCGGAACGGCGGTCAAATGTCTTTCATCCTGCATGCCAACCTCTTGGGACCGGTGGTTCAAGCCAAACCGTCTAGCACCAGTATAATTCCTGCGGCGGCCAGCCACACAACTATGGATATTACCATGGGCAGATCCCTGGCAATGAGCAGCTCAGGATATTCGGCATCGGGACTGGTGTGGACCAGGTAGAGAAACCGAAAAAGACCAAAAGCGACCACGGGAATCGTAAGAAGCATGGCGTCGTTGGCCGGCAGATTAGCGGCCTCAATCGTATAAAGGGAGTAGCTGACCATGGCCGTGCCGGCGCTGATGTTCAGCAGTTGTCCCACAAGTGCGGCAGGATACTGGCGCAAGACGGGTCGCTGGTTCTCCGGCGTGTCGGGCGCAAGCCTGACTTCGGCAAACCGCTTGCCCAGGACAATGAACAGAGCGGCGGCTCCGGTAGTGGTGTAGAGCCAGGGTGATGGCACCACGCCGATAACCAGGGCTCCGGCAACCGTCCTTATGACATAGCCGCTGGCAACCAGCAATACGTCAACAATCACGACTTTCTTCAGGCCCAGCGAATACCCCAGGTTCAAAGCCAGGTAAAGCGCTCCCATGCCGCTGATCAAAGGGTCTATCAGGGCGGGCAGCACCAGGCCCACCATTGCGAAGAAAGCCAACGCCCCTACAGCCAGTGGGGTTCCCACCTGTCCTGACGCCAGGGGTCTGAAACGTTTTGTCGGGTGATTTCGGTCTGCCTCGATATCCCGCATGTCGTTGAACAGGTAAACCGAGGCAGAGAGGGCGCAAAAGGCCACTGCCATCAATATAAGCCTGATCAGGGGCTCCTGAATGGTGGTCGGGTCCCCTGGATTCCAGGCCAGGTCAACCGCGAAAAGGAAGGGGAGAAACACCAGGCCATTCTTGATCCACTGACGTGGCCTCAATGCGCGAAAAAGGGCAGTCAGGGAGGAGCCCGATGGGGGCGAGGAAAAAGCGCTCTCGGGATTAGCCATCTGCGGGGCCCTTCTCCAGGGAACCTGACGCCGGCGGATCCACCCTGTCTGAAGCAGGTTCTGCCGCATTGTCCCCGGGAAGCAGCCAGTGGAACCAGGCGAGGGCCGACAAACCCACCGCCACAGCAAACCACAGGGTCGCAACCCGAACCAGCAGGGTACCGGTGGCAGCCACGTCCCTCGCCGACCCGCTCTGCTGCAGGAAAACCACCATCGCGCCTTCCGTGCCCAGCAGGCCTCCCGGGAGTGTCGTTGCCGCCCCTGCCAGCACCGACCCCGCATAGATGGGCATAGAGAGAACGATGCTTATGTCTGCGTCCAGGCCCTTTAGCACAATCCACAGGGCTACTCCCTCGCTGATCCAGGAAACCAGCCCCAGGGTCACGGCGACCAGCAGGGGCAATGGCCGGGACAAGACCTTCATCCCATCCTTCGCCTCCAGGGCCTGGTCCGCCCACTTCCTGATGACGGGCAACCGAATCAGGCGGTCAGTGTGCCGGGTGGTGAGAAAGTAGAGCGCCCCGCCAAGTACCGCCAATGCGACTGCCGATGCAATGGAAACCAGCGGGGGAAGCAATGCGAAGCCGATGAGCCCCATGAGGACAACCGACAGCAGGTCGGTCAGCCTTTCCATCAGGACAACCGGAACCGTAAGGGTTACGGGCACCCCGCTCCGGCCCCTCAGGAGATAGCACTTGACCAACTCTCCCACCTTTCCGGGGGTAATGGTCATCGCCAGGCCGCTCAGGAATACCAGAAGACTGACGGCAAAGGGAACGTCTATTCCCAGGGTTTTCAGATAATAGACCCACCGGAGAAATCGCAAAGAGTAGTTGACCAGCGCCAGGGCCAGCGCAGCCAGCAAATACGTTACGGGAAACTGGACCAGCAGGCTGCCCACCTCCTGAAAGTCCCCGTAGCCAACCAGAGCAGCAAACACCAGGCAGGACAGGAGCCCCACCAGGAAGAGCTTCCTGCCAATACCCATTTCAGCTACCCATCAGGTTGATCTGGGCGGCCAGGTAGCCCGCCCCAAATCCGTTGTCGATGTTGACTGTAGCCACGCCCGGAGCGCAACTGTTCAGCATTCCCAGCAGGGCCGAAAGGCCGTCAAAGCTTGACCCATATCCCGCGCTGGTGGGAACCGCCACCACGGGAACGGACACCAGACCCGCAATCACGCTGGCCAGCGCAGCCTCCATTCCGGCAACAACTACAATCACCCTGGCCTGCCGCAAATGTTCCAGGGAGCCCAGCAGGCGATGCAGCCCGGCAACACCCACGTCGCTAACTAACTGGGCAGGACAACCCATCAGGGTGGCAGTTATCCGGGCCTCTTCGGCTATGGGGAGATCGGCCGTACCGGCGGTCACGATCAGTACGCCTTCGGTGGCCGGCAAGGGATTGTCGGTGGGAACTACGATTGTGCCGGACAAGGGATGGTAGGCGGCCCGGGGGGTCCTTTCCATTACGGCCAGATGGGTTGACTCAGTGGTCTTGGTTACCAGAACCGGGTTTTCCCGGCCAGCCAGGGACTCAACGATGGCCGCCACCTGCTGCGGGGTCTTGCCTCGCCCCAGCACGACTTCAGGAAATCCGGTTCGCAGCGGCCGGTGATGATCAATCTTGGCGAAGTCCAGGTCCTGATAGGGATAGTCCCGCAGATATTCCAGAAGATCATCTACGCTGCTGTCACCCTGCCTCAGTTCTTCAAGCTTTCTGCGCAGTTCAAATACGGTCATATCAATTCATTGCAGAACTCAGGAAATCGGGGTGAAGTACAGGGGCTTGTCTTGATGTCGCAGCGGCAAGGCTATCGACCCTCTTGAATGGGCCTGCCCAAAAACAAGCTAGACCCCGTGGACCCGCAGCCTGGGCAGCACCACTTCCTCGATGGCAACCGCCAGTCCGTCATCCTCCACCCTGGGGGCTATATAGTGTGCCATGTCCTTTATTTCCTGTGGGGCCGAGGCCATAGCTATGCGGTAACCGGAGACCTCCAGCATGGGGAAGTCGTTGAAGCTGTCTCCGGCAGCAATAAAGTCGCTGGTATCCACGCGCATCAGGTCGGCCAGTTTCTGCGCCGAGCGTCCCTTGTGGACACCCGAGGCAGTGAAATCCACGGCCCACCAGCCATTGTAGTGCAAATATACCTTGACGATGTATATTTCTTCGCAACCGTCAAATGCTTCTACAATTTCATCGGCCTTCGATTCCGGAATATCCATACCCGAAATCCTGGTCAGGTCCCAGTGGGAGATGGCTGCAATGGACTCGGCGTCTCCCTGGGGATGGGTGGCGATGAAAGATATGTCATTCCGGTCCAGCAAATCTATTACGGCCCTGGCGCGGGCTTCAGGCATATGACTGTTCCAAATGTGCTGTCCGGAAACCGGATCCAGGATTGTGGCGCCGCCATTACAAATCTGCGGCGCCTTCAGGCCCAGACAGTTGGCATAGCGCCGTACATCCGACTCACGACGTCCGGTCGCTATTGACACCGGAACGAACCGCTCTACCTTCCTGATGGCGCCCGCAACCCTTTCCGAAATAGTGTCGGTGGCCATCAGAGTGCCATCCAGGTCCACCAGCATTGCCGAATACCGGGACATACAGTTACGTTATTCCCATCCGTTAGTAATGTGGTTCGAACCGCATTCGCCCCCGAGACTGGTACGTTGAAACACCGGCTAGTTGCCCTCCTGCGGTTGCCCCTCCGCAGCCTGCTGTGCCCGCTGCTGGTCCTTCAGGGCGTAGAACATGGCCCCCATGGTGCCCATGCTCCCAGTATAGAGGGTAAAAACCCCCGCTCCCAGCCAGGCCAAAACGGCAACCCTGGAATCATCGAACATGGAGGTAAGGAGAAAGGCAACGACTGACAGCAACAAGCCCATGAGCAGGCCCAGCAGGGACCCAAACATGAGGCCGTGAAGCGCGTAGTGACGCCCCGGGTTGGGCGCGTACTGGATACCCCAGTAACCCGCAATGAATGGCCCCGCTGGCGCCAGCACGAAATGGGCAATGGGGATGAGGAAACACCCCACCATAATGGCCAGCCCGATCAATACTCCAACCAGCATGAATCCTCTATTTGAGCGCGTTTGGTCAAACGGTAAAAATTCTAACACAGCTATCGGGGTTTGTAATGGAAGCCATTACTTTTCCCCTGTGTGGGATGGTGCTATAATCCAATACGCAAAAAGGGTAGGAGGTAAACGTCATGAAAATCCCCATGAAAGTGGACTATGGCGTGCGTGCCCTGGTGGAATT
>JAPPJA010000432.1:3521-4660 GCA_028874675.1 Chloroflexota bacterium | reverse complement strand
TGTGGGACGCCTATTACAAGGCTGAGAGAGACAAGCTGAAGGACAAGCAGCGCCTGCTGATGGACAAGGGACGGGTCGGCTATGAGTCCACAGCCTGGGGGCTGGACTCCGCCGCAGACTCTTTGCTCTCGTTGATGGGCTTCTCCAAGAGCCAGCCGGATATGCGTGCCACGGCATGGCATTCTGACCTGGAACCCTCGCCGGTGGGCCGGCCGGAAACGTCCCCCGAAGAAGCCTCCCAGATCGTGCGGAAAGCTGCTGAACTCCTGGGAGCGGACCAGGTTGGCTTTGCCGAGCTTGACCGTCGCTGGGTGTATTCCCATTACTTTGATGCCGAGACGAATAAAGCTTTCCCAATCAGGTTCTCCGACGAACCCGGGTATGAAGAGCATGACCAGCCCGTCCGCCTGGAAGACGGCACCCGGGTCATTCCCAAGGAGATGAAGTACGTCGTGGTGATGCTCCATGAGTGGGGCAAGGACCTGGACGGCACGGAGCATGCGCCCACCCTGCTCACCGAGGGCCTCAGCACGCTGGCATACGCCCGCATGGCGCCCACCCTGTGGATGGTGGCTGAATTCATAAGAGGCCTGGGCTACAACGCCATTCCGGCGGCCAACGATACGGCCCTGAGCATTCCCCTGGCCATTGACGCGGGCCTGGGCCAGGTGGGCCGGCACGGGATGCTGATTAACCCCAGGGTTGGGGCGCGCTGCCGCATATCCAAGATTTTCACCGACCTTCCGCTGGAGCCCGCCGGCGCAGTGGATTCGGGAATCACGGAATTCTGCAACGCATGCCTGAAGTGCGTACCGAAGTGCGGCACCAAGGCCATCACGACAGGAGAACGGAGTTTCGACGCCATTGACGAAAGCAACGCTACCGGAGTGCTTACCTGGAAGCTGGACGCCAAAAAGTGCATGACTTTCCAGAACCGCGTGGGAAGTACGTGCAGCACCTGTGTGCGCCGGTGCGCCTGGACCAAGCCGCCCAGCAGGAAGTATGCCATCCCTCGCTTCTTCATCCGGAGCTGCCGGTGGCGGTGGTTGAACAAGACCTGGATCTGGCTGGACGACCTGGCGGGCAACGGAAAATTCGACAAGAAGTCCAACGACTTCTGGGTGAGCAGCCGCTAGGGG
>JAPPJA010000432.1:0-3511 GCA_028874675.1 Chloroflexota bacterium | reverse complement strand
GGCTGTCGTTAAATTGAAGGTAGAAGTATCCCAGCGTCCCATTCCCTCGTTCCCGCGCAGGCGGGAACCTCGCCGGCTGTAGTCAAGATTCCTCCTCTTTCAAGCATGGCGGGCCGATTTGACGACACGCCCAGGGGAATTGCCCCTAACCCCGGCTTAATTTGGACCGGAACCACCTGTTTGCCGTGATCGTGAAGGGAGCGTGGTTTCCTTCGTTGACATCCGAATTGGCCAATCCTAATATGGTGTGAATCGGCCCCTTCCCTGGTGTTTTGGGCTCGAAAAACGGAGAGGTTGAAATGTCCCGCCAGGAAGACATTCGATTGATGGCCCACCTGATGCGAAGGGCAGGCTTCGGCGATACCCGCGGGGAACTGGAGAAGCGCGTCGCCAAGGGCTACGAGGCCGTAGTCGAAGAGCTGCTGCATCCTGAGCTGCAACCGGCCATTGACGAGGAACTGCTGTACCGGTACTTCCCAGGCTACGAGGGGGCGGGAGCGCCGCCGATAAATCAGGCCAACTGGGTCTTCCGGATGATCAACACCCAGCGGCCGCTGGAAGAGAAGATGGCTCTCTTCTGGCACCAGCTGTTCGCCACCGGCAACTCCAAGGTGGACAATCCCCCGGAGATGACTCGCCAGATTGCCATTTTCCGTGAGCACGGACTGGGCTCCTACCGAGACCTGCTGATAGAGGTTGCCAAGTCGCCGGCAATGATCTTCTGGCTGGACAACCACGGGAATCGCGACGGCGCCATAAACGAGAACTGGGGACGGGAGCTGCTGGAGCTCTTCTCCCTGGGAGTGGGCAACTATTCCGAGGATGATATCAAGGAAGCCGCCAGGGCCTTTACCGGATGGACGATTGCGCCAAAGATTCCGCGTAATCCCTACGGCCGTTTCCACTGGCAGTTCGATTACAAGCCAGAGGAGCACGACCACAGGGAGAAGAGTTTCCTGGGGCAGACCGGGAACTTCAACGGCGAGGACATCGTGGACATTATTGTGGGCCAGCCGGCTACGGCCAGGTTCCTGGCCCGCCACCTGTACAGGTTCTTCGTCGCCGACGAGCCCCATGTGTCCACCTGGAACATCACCCCACCCGTTGACCCCGAGGCCATTGAGTTCCTGGTTGACGCCTATAACGAGTCCCGGGGAGATATCCGGTCTATCCTGAGGGCGCTGTTCAACTCGGAATTCTTCAAGAATGCCCGGTTCGCCCGGGTGAAGTGTCCGGCGGAGCTGATCGTCGGGACGGTGCGCATGGCCGGCAACTACGACGGCTTCAAGCCGGGCTTCAACAACCTGGCGCTGGAGTGCGGCTGGCAGGGACAGGAGCTTCTCAATCCTCCCAGCGTCGAGGGCTGGCACATGGGCTCGGAATGGATTGACCCCGGCGTGCTGATGCGGCGGGTGAACTTTGCCGCCAGGATATTCGGGGACATTTCACTGCCCGGCGTGCAGACCATCTTCAAGCAGGTTATGGTAGCCCTGCAGGGGGACAACTCTCCCGAGGCCATAGTGGCGGCCTGCCTTGACGCCATGGGGCCGCTGGAAGTGGGGGAGGCGACCCACGCTGAATTGATGGTCCACGCGGCCAAATGCGGTGACCTGGCCTGGAATACCACCGAAGAACTCATTGCTTCGCTGCAGAACGTGAGCAGGATATTGACCCTGATTGCATCCTCGCGGGAGTACCAGTTCGCATAGGCAACCGCATACAGCCGAAGCAAAAGGATACGAAAATGGCAGCAACCCATAAAGACCCCGTGCTGGTCGTAATGGAGCTGACGGGGGCCAACGATTATCTCAATACCATCGTGCCCTATAGCAATCCCCTGTACTGGGATAACCGGCCCCGGGTCCATATCTCTGAAGACCAGCTACTGCCCATAGATGGCGAACTGGCGTTCCGGTCGGATACGGAGCCGTTGAAAGATATCTACGACCAGGGCAACATGGCTATCATTCACGGGATAGGATTCGAAAACTCGCCCCGCTCCCACTTTCGGGCCATGGACATCTGGCATACCTGCGAGCCGGACTCTATCGGGACAGACGGCTGGCTCGCCAGGGTGGTCCGGGACCTGGACCCCGACGGGGAAAACGTGCTGAAGGGAGTAAACCTGGGCCAGGGTCTGCCCAGGGCGCTGGCCATGAAGGGCGTGCCCGTAACCTCCGTCAACCATCTCCCTACTTACGGAGTGCTGTCATCAAATCCGGGCATAACGTCGGAGCAGGACCGGGAACAATTGCTGGAGAGCTTTGCCCGCATGTACGCCCCTGCCATGGGGACAGGACCGACCATGGACTACCTGGGGCAGGCGGGACGGGATGCGTTGAAGGGCGCCGATATCATCCGGGTTGCTCCCGAAGCCTATTCTTCAAACGTAGAGTACGCCAACAATCCCATTGCCAGGCGCCTGAGGGACGTGGCCCAGGTGCACCTGGCCGGACTGGGCACACAGATCTTCTACACGGCCTACGGGTCCTTTGACACCCACTATGACCAGATGGGGTCGCACACCAAGCTGTGGATGGACGTTTCCACTGCCATACGCGACTTTTTTGCCGACCTGCGTGAGCACGATGCCTCGGACGAGGTGGTCGTAATGCTGTTCAGCGAGTTTGGACGCCGGGTAAGGGATAACGGCACCGGCACCGACCACGGAGCGGCCGGGGCAGCCTTTGCCATCGGCGACCGGGTGAATGGCGGTATGTACGGTGCCTATCCCTCGCTGAAACCGGAGGACCTCACCGAGGGAGACCTGGCGCCCAGCTACGATTTCCGCGGCTTTTACTCCACGCTGGCTGAAAGATGGCTGGGACTCGATCCGGTGCCAATCGTCGGCGGGCACTTTGAGCAGTTGCCCTTTGTGTAGGTTCAAGATGACAGATTCCTTCGCTGGAGCGGAAAAATGCTGACCACCGTCGCCGCTGGCCGGGTGTATGACTACAGCTACTGCATCGGCATGTACAGTCAGTCGGGTCGGGGCTTCTGGGCTCCCCAGGACTTTGTCCTGGGAGAGAACGGCCGGATGTATGTGCTGAGCCGGGGCGTGGAACAGTTGGGGCAGCGGGTCAGCAAGGTGACCCTGGATCACGAGTTCCAGGGTCAATTCGGTTCCGTGGGCGCGGAGGACGGCCGTTTTGTCTGGCCCCGGTCTATTGACCTGGACCGCGACGGGAGGGTATTCGTATCCGACGAGCAACTCAACCGGATAACCGTTTACGACGAAGAGGGCGCGTACAGGTATCACTGGGGGAGGTCGGGCAGCGAAGAGGGACTGCTGAACGGACCGTCAGGCATTGCCTTCGATTCCTGGGGATCCGTCTGGGTGGTGGACAGCCTGAATCACCGGGTGCAGAGTTTCAGCCAGGTGGGTGAGTTTCGGTCCGGTTTCGGCAAGCTGGGAAGCGGCGACGGAGAGCTGGAGATGCCGTGGGGCCTTTGCATTGACCGCTACGACAACATTTACGTTGCGGACTGGGGAAACAACCGGGTGCAGAAA
>JAPPJA010000249.1 GCA_028874675.1 Chloroflexota bacterium | reverse complement strand
CCGGCTCTGGAAGTTACCACCATCGTCCCGCGCTAGCCTGTAACTTAATAGAGCCGGTAGCCGGTTCAACGGCTCCCGGGCATGTATTCAACAACAATGGGGCCCCGGTTGGGGCCCCATGCCCCATGCTTTTGTCCACACTTTCGTCCATTTGCCCAGAGCCGCGCGAAATCCTTCACCGAGCTTCCATCGCCTTTCAGGCCTGCAATGCCCGCTCGGCCCTGGTGGTGGCTGGAAAATTTCTCCTGCTGACAATTGGGATCCGACTGCCCCTTGGGCCCGTCAGCGCCTGTACCCCCCGCGCCTCGATACTTTCATCGGTGGTCCCCCGTTACTTCGCATGCGCCGACCGCTGTCATTCTCCCCTTCCCCTGGCGCATTACCACCCTTAAGATTGAACAGATGCACTGGAACCTGTTAATTCCCTGCCCGTCGCCGCCCACCAGCGCTCCAATCCCAGGAACCAGCGCAATGGCGACATACAAGCCCGAAGGGCGGGAACCCTTACTCCCTCGCCATAAATCACCCCAGCGCAAAATAAGGTCCAACAGGATCACCTGGAGGAAGAGAACGTTTTTCCTCCTCACTCTCGAGGGCAAACCGCTGGCGCCCTTGCCCGGCGGGCCGCGGCTTCAAATTGACGGTGGAGGCCGTCAAATCTAGAATATTCGGGCCGTGCTTTCAGTGAATTGGATATTCCACCCGTTATCGCGGACCGAAGCGTCCCTTCCAGGTTTCGTTCCTTGACCTCCATGAGCACTTGGCGCTTTGCGGCAACGACTGGCGGTTCCTGGTGTCAGGCAGTGGCGGCCTGCGTGCTGGCAGCCTCGTTCCTGGGCCTCGTAGCCTGCTCGTCCCCAGAGTCCGGCGCGGAGGCAGGCCAGACGGGCGAAAACCTTAACGGGGGACAGGCCACGATAACCGTGTTTGCCGCCTCCTCGCTGGGGATTGCCTTCCTGGAGATTTCCGAAGCGTACGAGTCCAACTATCCCGGCAATCGGGTTATCCTTAATTTCGATGGAAGCCAGCGCCTGCGGACACAATTGGAACACGGAGCGGCGGCAGACGTTTTCGCCTCTGCCGACTGGACTCAAATGGACGCGATTCAGGAGAAGGGCCTGCTAGCCGGCAACCCAACCACCTTTGCCAGCAACCGGCTGGTTCTGCTGCTAGCTGCTGAAGCCGGAAATCCAGCGGAGAACTGGGCGGGCCCAGCGTCGCAAGACCCAAAAACCCAAGCCCTGGTTGGAGACTTTGCCCGCCAGCTCAGTCTCCTTGCCCAGCCCGGCAGGAAAATCGTCCTTGGTCAGCCGCAAGTCCCCATTGGCCGATACTCGGAGGCTTTGATGGAGCAAATAGCAGAGGAGCCGTCCCTGGGACCGGAATTGGTTGAAAACCTGTCCGCCAACGTGGTCTCCCGGGAGTCCAGCGTTCGCGGCGTCGCCCAGAAGGTTGCCCTGGGCGAAGCGGACGGCGGCATCACCTACGCTACCGATGCCTTAACCGAGTACACTTCCCGGGGAGTCCGTGTGGTGGAACTGCCGGATTCATTGCCGGTCCAAGCCGCGTATCCCGTCGCCCCGCTTGCCAGGACAGTATCAGCAAACCGGTTCATCGAGTTCCTGCTGTCGGAACAGGGGCAGCATATTCTCGGCAAGCACGGATTTGGTCCACCCACCGGCAGCCGGTCCGGCGACCCCGATATCCGGTGAATGTATTCCCGCGATAGAGCCATTCTGTTGAAGCACTTCCTTTCGCGAAATCAATCGGACGCCTGGGGTAACGGAGTCCCCATCGGGGCCATATCCTCCGCCATTTACGTCCTCTTCATTTGCCTTCCTATCCTCGCCCTCCTGGTCAAGGCATTCCAGCAGGACAACCCACTCGGAGCATTGGTCAGCCAGCCAGCCCTCCTTGCCCTGCGCCTCTCCCTGGTCACCAGCGCGGTCACCATAATCGTCGTGCTTCTGGTGGGGACACCCTTTGCCCTGTTCCTGGCTCGCAGCAGGTCCCCGGTTACCAGGGTTGTGGACCAGCTGGTGGAGCTGCCCATAATCCTTCCCCCGGTAGTGGCCGGCGTGGCGATGCTGCTGGCCTTCGGTCGCCAGGGCATCCTGGGCCCAGCCCTTGCCGGTTTGGGAATCTCCCTGCCCTTCACCACCGCCGCAGTCATATTTGCCCAGATATTCGTCGCCGCACCCTTCTACGTTCGCTCTGCCAAGCTGGGCTTCCAGGCGATACCCAGGGCCTACGAGGAAAACTCCCTGACTCTTGGCCTGTCCCCCTGGCAGACCTTTCGCCGGCTTACGTTGCCCCTGGCCGCCCCGGCCATGCTTACCGGAGTTGCGCTGGCATGGGCCAGGGCCCTCTCTGAATTTGGCGCTACCATCATGTTTGCCGGCAACCTGACCGGCAAGACCCAGACCATTCCTCTGGCTATAATGGCAGCCATGGAAACCAGCCTGGACACCGCCATCGCCCTTTCACTTATGTTGCTGGCCCTGGCCTTGGTGGTCCTCGTGTCCCTGGCAATCATAACCCGCGACCGCTGGCAGGCCGCGCCATGACGACCCAGCCCTATACCCGCCAGGATACGTCGCGACTGTCCAACGGTTGGATCAGTTACCGCGTGGGACAGTTCTCCCTGGCTGCCCAGTGGGAAGTTGAAGCCGGGCAGTTGCTGACCCTCTTCGGACCCTCCGGCGCAGGCAAGACCACTCTCCTCCGCGCCATCGCCGGCCTTGTGCGTCCACAGGAGGGCTCTATCAGGATTGGAGACCGGATGGTCTTCGACAGCGACAGCGGTCTCTTTGTCCCGCCTCACCGGCGCCGGGTTGGGTTCCTCACCCAGGGACACCACCTCTTTCCCCACCTTACGGTGGCCGGCAACATTGCCTATGGTCTTGCCCGGGCCACTCCAGCTGGTCGCCAGCGTCGCGTTGCCGAACTGGTCGAAATGTTCCAGCTCAATGGCCTGGAACAACGGCGTCCCGACGAAATCTCCGGCGGTCAGCAGCAGCGCGCCGCCCTGGCCCGCGCCCTGGCCCCCAGCCCGGAGTTGATGCTCCTCGACGAACCCTTCAGTTCCCTGGACATCGAACTTCGCAGAACGCTGCGGGGCGAACTGCGGGAAAAGCTGCGAGCTGCCGCCATCCCGGCCATCCTGGTAACCCACGACATTGAAGAGGCCATCAGCATGGCGGACCAGGTCCAGATTATTGAAGGGGGCCAGGTGGGCGCCGCCGGCAACCCCTTGCAGCTGCTGGGGCAGCCAGGCCAGGGTCGGGTTGCCAGGCTGGTTGGCGTGGAAAACCTGATTCCTATGGTTGTAACCTCGGTCCAGCCACAGGACGGTACAATGGTCTGCGCCCGTCAGGACGGTGGCTCTCCCCGATTGGAGGTTCCACTGTCCGACGTCGCTCAGGGCGACCAGGTAACCGTGGGTATCCGCGCTTCCGACATTATCCTGTCAGACTCAGAACCTCGTGGTTCCTCGGCCCGCAATCGGCTGCCCGGCGTGGTCTCCGACGTGAGGCTGCGTCCCCCGGGCTACCAGGTAACCCTGGACTGCGGCGGCCTGGACCTTAGCTGCCACATAACCGGAACCTCCCTGAACGAGATGGGCATCCGGTCCGGCGACAGCTTGTGGGCCGTATTCAAGGCTTCTTCCTGTTTCCTGGTCAGGGACTGAGCCTTGCCTCCGGTGGTTCGGCGCCGCAATCGGACAATGTAGGTCCCTTCGTGGGTACCTTGTCAGTCCATAATGGCGGGGCGATCCACGAGACTCAGCGCGAATAACGTGCCTTGCCATTACTTCGGTTATGGCAGCCAGCCCTTGTCCGAAAGGGAAATGCGACAAATGCATGGCTCAAACCAACGCCTGGATTTCTGGATCAGCTGGCAATAGCCTGACCGGCAAGGCTAGACAAACCCAATAAAGGCAGGAGAACAGTCAAAATATGGCGACATACCGCGCAATTCTATTTGACATGGACGGCGTCCTGGTTGACAGTGAACCCCTTTTCCTGAGCGCCATCAACCGCCTCCTGGTGCAGGAGGGCGTCGAACCGGTTTCGGAGCAGGAAAACGAGGAATTTCTCATAGGCACCACCATCGGGGAGACCTGGCGACAGCTGAAAATCCACCGGACACTCCCCCTGCCGGCCGAAGAGTACATCTCCCGCTACGATGACATCGTTCGTCAGGTAATGCAGGAAGAACTGGAGCCCCAGCCGGGCGTACGGCAATTGCTGGAAATTTGCAAAGACCGGGGACTCCCCAAGGCCGTGGCTTCCTCTTCCCTGCACATGTGGGTTGACCTGAAGCTCAATGCCATCGGCCTGACCGGAGCCTTCGACGCCGTCCTGGGGGGAGACGATGTGACCCGGGGGAAGCCCGAGCCCGACATTTACATCAAGGCTGCCGAAGCCCTGGGAGTGCCGCCCGAAGAATGCATCGCCATCGAGGACTCCCCCATCGGGATTTCCGCCGCCGTTGCATCGGGCGCTTACACCATTGCGGTGCGCACCGACTACACTCGCAACCTTGACGTCAGCCAGGCCCACGAAATACTCGAAACCCTGGAGGAATTTAACCTGTCCCTGCTGGCATGGGGAAGCAAATAGGCCAACAGGAATGTATTGATGGGTAGGAATTTACGCCTGGTTAACGGT
>JAPPJA010000109.1 GCA_028874675.1 Chloroflexota bacterium | reverse complement strand
GAGCAGATTGCCCTGATGCGCGAACTGTGGACCAAAGAGGTGGTGGACTTTCACGGCCGCTGGCACCGGGTAGATAATGCCGGCATCAACCCCCTGCCGGTGCAGCGGCCCATACCGGTATGGCTGGGCGCCGGCAGCAGCGCCAGCCCCCTGCCGCCGGAGCCCGTGCTGCGCCGCATCGCCACCATATCCGACGGGTGGTTCCCCAACTTCGATCCCCAGGAACCGGGCCGACAGGCCATCGCTGCCCTGAGGGAATACGTGCGTGCTTCCGGCCGGGAGGAATCGGCCGTGGGCATCGAGGGCCGCATCCGCATTGACGGCAAGCAACCCGAGGAATGGGTGGACGAGGCCAGGGGCTGGCAGGACCTGGGGGCCGTAAGCATAACTGTGGAAGCGCGGCGCGGCGGACTGAGCGGGGTCGAACAGCACATTGAGGCAATAGTCCGTTTCCGGGAAGCCCTGTCCGGCATGGGCGACTGGTAGATTACCTTTACTCCATCCCCTCGCGGCACGTCACGATCCGGAAGCCGTTTCAAGAATCGTCTGGCCGTCTGGCAGCTGGGCCTGGAGGCGACTTCTGAAAGGCCATCGTGCCCCCTTTCCGTGCCTTTCTCCTCAAAGGGGGAAGAAGAACTGAATATGACTGCGGCAGACAAGCGCAGGAGGCGGTAAAGCGGCCGCTCCTGCGCTTCTTCTTGCCCGTTAGACGTCGGGCAGCTTCCATACAGGGCTACGCCATTGTATGCGGGCAGTGCCAGTTGTCGTGGTCCAACACGGCTGAAATATATATTTCATAAAGAGATAACAAAATGGTTACAATATCCCTTGACAGGATACTAATCCCAGGTATATTATTGATACAGATATTAAAGCGGTTTTAGTATTACTAATTGCCCAAGGAGGTAAACGTCGATGCAATTACACTTTCACGGCAGCGAAGGCAGCAACCAGGACGGGGTTCTTGACCGCCTTAACCGGCGCCTGGGCAATGCCATTGAGTGGCTCTCCGGCCCGGCCATGTCCGAACAGGAGCGATTCGACCGGGTAAGGGCCGAGGTCCAGAGCGACAAATACGGATACGGCATTCTCTAACCAGCAATCAACAAAAACAGAACAGGAGCACACAGACGTTGCTAGAACAGAAGACCAACGAAACTACCCTGGAAACAACCACAATCCTTGAGCGTATTGCCCAGCAGATTCTAGTGGCTTACGCCTGGGTATCGGGTCCCGCGATGAGCGAGCAGGACCGCATCAAGGAGGAACTGGCCAAGAGCCACAGGCTGGAAATGGAACTGGACTCCACCAGCATAGTCGGCTAGTCCGCCTCTCCCCTCAGCACTGCTGATTTTCAGCGGGCTTCCCTGCTCATTGCAGGGAAGCCCGCTGTTTTTTCTTCAGAGCTTGCCCGGCTTGATTGACGCCCCTGGGACTGCGCCGCGACTTGAGCTTGACATAGTGAATCCTTTCACTGTTGAGCTTGGTGAAAATAATCACATTGTTATTAACAGGGTTATTAGTCTTGACACGACTCATATCATAGTGTAATATTACAACTGTAAGAACCAGCGGTACAGGAGGCCCATATGCATATTCATTTTCATTCCGGACACAACAGCGAGCACGGCCATCCCCACGGCGGGCCGTTCAGCAGGATTACCCGAGACCTGGGATCGGCTCTGGACCGGTTGACGGGGCCGGGGATGACGGACCGGCAGCGGGCCAGTCGCCACCGGGCCGAGGCCAGGAACGAGAGGTACGGCAGCGGGTTGATGTAGCCATATATTCCGAACGCCTGAATTCATCCAACACCAGGGCAAAGCTAGCGACCGATCGCTGAAACGGAGGTGACACCATGGTAACTTTGGAAACGCGACAGAAAATCGAAGAATCCCACCAGGAGCTGGAAGAAAAGCTTACCCATCAGGTGTCGGAAATAATTGAGGCCTCCGAAACCGTCGAGGCACAGGCCCCGGACCGCACACCTGCGGCGCCGGCCTGGAACTTTTCGATGCCATTTGCGGGAGTGCGGTACTATACCTACGACTAGACCCAACACCCTCTCCTCTCCCTGAACCGTACCCCGCAACTCCGAAGCCCCCGGATTTTCCGGGGGCTTCCATTTGTCCCCGGTATGCCCCCTGTCCCGCCGGAAGTCGTCTCCTCACAACACATCTGACCTCAAGCCCCCATCTGGCTTATAATTGCGTTGAAATCATCAGCTTCAGGATACTGGCTAACTGACCGGCGTGGCTTACAGTGAAAGACGACGTGACAAATTCCCTCGACATTTCCCTGCCGATAAGGGGCATGACCTGCGCCGCCTGCGTGATGCACGTGGAGCACGCCCTGCAGGAGACCCCCGGAGTTTTGGCGGCTACTGTGAACCTGGCTACCGAGCGAGCGACGATCTCCCTCGAACCCGGGGAATTGCCCCTGGCCAAGTTGCGGCATTCAGTGGCCGACGCGGGGTACGAAATAGATACTACCGAAACCACCCTGACCGTGGGGGGTATGACCTGCACGGCCTGCGTCAGCCACGTTGAGCATGCCTTGCGGTCGGTCAACGGAGTTCTGGACGCTTCCGTCAACCTGGCCACCGAGCGGGCGCGGGTCAACTATGTGCCTGGGCTGGCCGGCGTCGCCGAGTTTCGGGAATCCCTGGAGGACAGCGGCTATCGGCTGGACGGGGTGGAAGGCGATGCCCGGGACAATGCGGCGGAACTGGAGAGGCTGGCCCGTACCGAGGAAGTAAGGTACTTCCGCAATCGGTGCGCCATCGCAGTGACCGCCGGGGTTATTCTCCTGCTGGGTTCAATGCACGCGCTGCCTTGGGTGGACTTTTTGAACGGGCTGCGACTGGGCAACTGGGTCGTCTGGCCCTGGGCGCTGTGGCTCCTGGCCACGCCGGTCCAGTTCTGGGCCGGGTGGCCATTCTACACCTCGGGAATCCCCGCCTTGCGACACGGGACCGCCAACATGCACACCCTGGTGGCCCTGGGGTCCACGGTGGCTTATGGATACAGCGCCGGCATCACGCTGCTTTCGGCCTTCGCCCCGGCGTGGGTCGCCGAGCGGGGCATAGGCAGCGGGGTCTATTTCGATACGGCGGCGCTGATTATCGGGCTTATCCTGCTGGGTCGGTTCCTGGAAGCCCGGGCACGGGGCCGGACCTCGGAGGCCATCCGTCGGCTGATCGGTTTGCAGCCCAGCACGGCCACGGTGGTGCGGGAGGGCGGCGAAGTGGTGATTCCGGTGGACGAACTTATCCTGGACGACATCGTGGCGGTCCGGCCCGGGGAGCGGGTGCCCACCGACGGCGAGGTTGTTGAGGGCGCTTCGACGGTGGACGAGTCCATGCTTACGGGAGAGAGCATGCCGGTGGACAAGGAACCGGGTCAGCCCGTCTATGGCGCCACCCTCAACCGGACCGGCTACTTCCGGTTCCGGGTCACCAGGCTGGGCCAGGAGACGGCGCTTTCCCAGATTATTCGCATGGTGGAAGAGGCCCAGGGTTCCAGGGCGCCGATTCAGCGACTGGCGGACAAGGTTGCATCGGTCTTTGTGCCTGCTGTCGGAGCGGTGGCGGTGGCAGCCTTCCTTTTCTGGCTGGTCCTGGGCCCGGCGCCGGCCCTGTCTTACGCCGTGCTTACCCTGGTGGCGGTGCTGATTATTGCCTGCCCCTGCGCGCTGGGCCTGGCCACGCCCACCGCAATTATTGTAGGTACGGGCAAGGGCGCGGAAAGGGGTATTCTCATTCGCAGCGCCCAGACCCTGGAGACCGCCCACCGGGTGGACACGGTGGTCCTGGACAAGACCGGAACTCTCACCCAGGGCAGGCCCGTGGTGACGGACCTGATTCCGGACAGGAGAAACGAGTCGGCCACTGAGACGGAACTCCTGAGGCTGGCCGGGGGCCTGGAACACGGTTCCGAGCACCCCCTGGCTATCGCCATTACGGAGGATACGGAGCGTCGGGGGATTGTTCCGGCGGAAGTCTCGGACTTTGAGGCGCTGCCAGGACAAGGGGTATCGGGTAGAAGTGATGAGGGTCAGCTGCTGCTGGGCAGCCCGGCTTTCCTGGAAGGGCGGGGGATAGACCTGGACAACCTTTCGGCTGACCTGGCCCTCCTGTCCACGGAAGGCAAGACGCCGGTGGCGTTGGCGGTAAACGGGTCGGCCCTGGGGGCCATCGGCCTGGCGGACGCGCCCAAAGATGACGCCAGGGCCTTGGTGGCGCAATTGCGGGAGCTGGGGTTAGAGGTGGTAATGCTGACGGGCGACAACCACCGGACGGCCCGACACGTTGCCGACAGCCTGGGCATTTCAAGGGTCGAGGCGGAAACGCTGCCCGGGGAGAAGGTGGAAGTTATCCGGCGACTGCAGGCGGAAGGGCGTTCGGTGGCCATGGTGGGGGACGGCATCAACGACGCGCCGGCCCTGGCGCAGGCCGACGTGGGACTTGCCATGGGGGCGGGGACCGATGTGGCGATGGAGTCCGCGGACATAACGCTGATGGGCAACGACGTGGGCAGCGTCATAACGGCCCTGCGCCTGAGCCGGCAGACCATGCGGGCCATCAAGCAGAACCTGTTCTGGGCCTTCATCTACAACGTGCTGCTGATTCCGGTGGCGGCGGGAATTTTGTACCCAGTGTTCGCGGCGCTGGGG
>JAPPJA010000145.1 GCA_028874675.1 Chloroflexota bacterium | reverse complement strand
TCCCTACCGCATATAATAGTTCGGCAAAGGGGCCGAAATCTCTGGTGACAATGGAGGAGGTATTATGCCAGACGTTTACTATGTTAGGCCGAGTAATTTCCTGTCCGACTCCCGGGACAAGACGATAATCACGGGTGAATCCGAGGACGATGTTCTGGGCAAGGTTTATGAATACCTGCGCAGCCCTGAAGCCCGCCAGCGTTATCCTGCGGTTGAAGACCCCACCGAACTGGAAAACAACATTCGCAAGTGCATCTTCGTCAAGGGACAAAAGGTGTTCGGCACCCGCGCCCCTGAAGGCGAATAAGTCCTCGACTCCCCCAGCCAATCAGGGACAAACAGGGGCCCCGGCGCAAGTCGCCGGGGCCCTTGCCTGTGGGCTTCCCTGGTCTGTCGGGCGTTCAACCGTGGCGGGGCATTCCCTGGCGTGACCCCCGCGCCCGCTCCCCCGTCCCCTAATTGCCGTCGTCGAAGCTGACAATTACGATCGCGTTGGCAATCAGCGTGCCATCAGTCCCTTCGTCATTCAACACCTGGAGCCCGCCGTGCACCACGTTGATGTAACCGGTCCCGTGGGGCAGGGTAGCTACTACTGCATCCCCATCCACCGCGTCCGGCTCGGGTACCCCGATGGTCACGTCAACCCGCATGTCATCGGCCGTCTTGCCAATCAGCCGCTGAAACCCCAGGCTGCTGTGGTGCAGCGCATCGAAAACAGCCCGCTTGGCCGCATTGGTGTAGTCCAGCCCGTGGACGTCCACGCCCATTCCCATTTCGGTTACGCATCTTACCAGTGCCATATCCCTTCTCCTAAGTTAAATGTTCGGGTCCAAACGGGACTCAACTGCCAGAACTCCTGCCGGAACAAGACGGTCACCTCAGCCCAATTGGCAGCGGACCGGCATTGCCTGCCTAGCCGCCACCGCCCCTGACCTCGAGGCTGGGCTTGGTCATCTCCTCCGGGTTCAGCAGTTCGTCCAGCTGTCCTTCCGTGATCTCCGTCCGCAGCGTGGCCACCTCGCGAATGGTCTGTCCGGTGGAAGCTGCCTCCTTGGCGATGGCTGCGGCGGCGTCATAGCCAATGGCTGGCGCCAGCGCCGTGCCCAGCATCAATCCCTTCTCCACCATGGCGGGCCCCACGTCGGTGGCCTCGATGCCCTTGACGCACTGTTCGGCAAAGTTGTTGGCCGAGGCAGCAAGGAGGGAAATGGACTGCAGGAGATTATAGGCAGCCACCGGCATCATGGTGTTCAGTTCGAAGTAGCCGCCCTGGCCGGCCAGGGTTACCGCGGCGTCGTTGCCCACCACGTGGGCCGCCACCTGAATCACCGATTCCGATATCACCGGGTTGACCTTTCCCGGCATTATCGAACTTCCCGGTTGCACCTCTGGCACCGTTATTTCGCCAAGCCCGGCGCGGGGGCCGCAGGCTATAAAACGGATGTCATTGGCAATCTTGTGCAGGCTGATGGCGATGGTGCGCAGTTCTCCGCTGGCCTCGACAATGCCGTCGAGAGCAGCCTGGGCTTGAAAGTGATTGTCCGTCTCCCGGACGTTGACCCCGGCAACTTCAGAGATCGTCCGGCAGGTGCGGGCCGAAAACTCGGGATGCGTGTTAACGCCGGTTCCGACGGCCGTGCCGCCCAAAGCCACTTCAGCCAGCGCCTCCTGAGCGCGCCGCAATCGGCGAATACCGTTCTCGGCCTGGCCGGCATAGCCCAGAAACTCCTGCCCCAGCCGGACCGGCGTGGCGTCCTGGAGATGGGTCCGGCCCGTTTTGATAACCGGCCAGAACTCGTCAGCCTTCTGCTGAAGCTCGTCCCGCAGAAATTCCAGGCCGGGAATCAGGTCTTCCTTAATGGCAATCAGGGCTGCCAGGTGAATGGTTGTGGGAATTACGTCATTGGAAGACTGACCCAGATTGACGTTGTCGTTGGGATGCACAATCCTGGAACCCAGGTCTCCGCCCAGGATTTGCGAAGCCCGGTTGGCGATGACCTCGTTTGCGTTGGTGTTGGTGGATGTTCCCGACCCGGTCTGAAAGACGTCCAGTACGAAGTGGTTGTCCAGTTTGCCATCAATCACTTCCTGCGCCGCTTCGATGATGGCGTTCCCGATGGTCTCATCCAGGACTCCCAGGGACATGTTGGTCCTGGCCGCCGACTGCTTGATCAGGCCCAGGGCCCGGATGAAGGTCCGGGGAAACCTCAAGTCGCTGATGGGGAAATTTAACACTGCCCTCATGGTTGAAGCGCCGTAAAGGGCATCGGCGGGGACCTCCATCTGGCCCATAGAGTCTCTTTCTATCCTTACGTCAGGGTTACTCGCTGTCATTCTCGATATACCGTCCTGATATTTCTGGCTGGCTCCTGGACAAGGGTCTCCGCTCTCCCGGGCCTACTTTCCTTCCCTTATCCAGTCGGCCACCCTCTCTCCAATCATTATAGTGGTGGCGTTGGTATTGGCTCGAATAACGTCGGGCATCACCGATGCGTCCACCACTCGAAGTCCCTCAATGCCGTACACCCGGCAGTACTGGTCAACCACTGCCATCGGGTCGTCTGCCGGCCCCATCTTGCAGGTGCCGGAGGAATGGTGCTGGGTGCCCACATTGCGCAGCATCCAGTTGTCCAGCGCCTCGTCGGACTCCAGGTCGGCATCGGTGGGATTCAGCCGCTCCACGATTACGTCACTGAACAGCGGGTGGTCGGCAATTCGAAGGCCGGTCCGGATCGCGCCACGCATGCGCGCCCGGTCATAGGGACTGGACAGGTAGTCGTAGTTCAATACCGGCTGCTCCCTGGGGTCCGTGGAAGCCAGCCTCAGGCGTCCGGCGCTTACGGCATTCTGGATGGCCGCGCTGAATCCAAAATGAAAGTCATCACCATCAATCACCACGTTGGCCGGCCGGTGCTCGCTGTTCATCAGGATTGGGGCCAACTGAATGTCGCCGACAGTAGGTGATTCTTCCAGGCTGAAGCGCAAGCCCACCTGGATGCTGGGAGCCAGTTCCTCGGGCGGCTCTCCAGACCCTCGGAAAAGGGTGAAGCAGGAAGGATGGTCCCGCAGATTCTCGCCCACGCCAGGCAACTCGTGCACCAGGTCAATACCCAGCTCCCGCAGGTGATCAGCGGGCCCGACTCCCGACAACAGGAGCACCTGGGGAGACGCAATGGCGCCGCTGCTGACAATAATCTGCTCCCCCTCCAGCACAAAGGACTCGCCGCCGCTCTCCGCCTCAATCCCCACCGCTTTCTTCCCTTCAAAAGTCACCCGGCGCACTGTCACGTTGCCGCGAACGGTCAGATTCAGGCGGTTTCTCACCGGGTTCAAATAGGTAATGGCGGTGCTCATCCGCACCCCATCGATGTTATTGAGAGGGCGCGCCGCGATGCCGCTGGAGTCGGGGTGGTTCTGGTCGGGGTCCTGCTGGAAACCCAGGTCAACGCAGGCGTCATAAAAGGCGGTTGCGTGGGGGAGCCACTCCTCACGCTTGTACCGGCGCACCGGAATGGGCCCGTCTCCCCCGTGAAAGTCATCCCCCGGGAAGTCCAGGTCGGTCTCCAGCTTGCGGAAATAGGGCAATACCTTCAGGTATTCCCACTCGTCATTTCCCCATGCCGCCCAGTTGTCGTAGTCTCCGGGCAACCCCCGGAAAAGCACCTGTCCGTTGATCGAGGTTGACCCTCCTATGGCCCGCCCTCGAGGAATTTGTACCGGCTCCGCCTGGAGGGGTGTCCCGGTTGCGGTGTAGCCCCAGTTGTGGGGGCCGTAAGCCGACCGCCACATATTGTTGCCTTCCTTAAGGTCCACAGGCAGTTGGTCAAAGTCCGGATAGTCCGGCCCCGCTTCCAGCAGCAATACCGAACGTTCGGGGTCTTCGGACAGTCGAGCGGCCAGCACGCAACCCGCCGCACCGGCGCCAACAATTATTACGTCGTATTTCATTTGGCTAACCTCTCCGCCAGTTTCTGGCGGGCATTGAAACACCCAATGTTATACCACAAACGCCCTTGCGGCGGTATGCGCTCCCCGGTCAACCAGCGGCTGCGGCTGACCCATAACCCACTGTCTGGTGGCGGCCGAACCAATTGGGCCCGTAACCTGTTTCCTGTCCCGTCTCTCTTCCTGAACGGCTTACCCTCTCCTATATTTCCACATTGCACCGGCCCCGCATATAGTGGAGCAGGGCGGTGGACCTCGGCGGTTAGCGGCCCGGCGCCGGCCGTAAGCATTTCCAGGCCATGACCCTTCAGAATGCCGAGCTCAAACCCCAACGCGAGAGGTTTCCCCTTGAGGGGGCAGCGTCTAATGCAGTATCAGGTCAGGGGAGATCAGATTGCGGGAGAGGGGGACTATAGCTTCCTGACTGTGCGGTCTCATCCCTTTGGAAAGGAGCCTCCGCCCCCGGTCGATCCCCCACCATTGACATGCACAGCTCCGACTCATCATCATAGCCGCAGATACACTCAGAAACGACCGAGGTGAGCAATGGCAACTATGACCGGGGCCCAGGCATTGATACAGTCCCTGGCCAGGGAAGGCGTAGAGGTGGTCTTTGCGCTGCCGGGCGTCCAGATCATGGAGGCCTTTGACGCCCTTTACGAACAACCCGGCATCCGGCTCATCACGGTCCGCCACGAGCAGACGGCAGGCTACATGGCGGACGGCTACGCCC
>JAPPJA010000135.1 GCA_028874675.1 Chloroflexota bacterium | reverse complement strand
CCGTCAGTTCGACCGGTATGAACCCCCACGTCAGGAAGAAGATGGTCAGCCGCTGGCTGTCCCCGCCGAACAGGAACCCCAGCCCGCCCAGCATCAGCTCATAAAGGAAGACCAGCAGATTGAGCCCGATAATGACCTTGTTTACCGGGGCAAAGGGCTTTTGAGGAGCGTCAGCGTCGGAGAGGGGAATCAATTAATGCGTGACCTCCGCTCCCAGGAGTTGGCATTCCCGCCGAAGACCGCTGCCTGTGAAGGCTTGAGGACGCATCCAGCCTTATGACCGGAAAGGCCGGCCCGAAAGTGGTCAAGTGACGATGATCAGGCATCTGAGGAGTCAATTGCTGGGGAAGAGGCGGCGTGCCGGCTTAAACAGCCGGCACGCTCTCGGCGGAATGCATCAGGTCTTCAACTGCGTGGACTACCATCTCTGCCGAGACTTCCGGGCGAATCCTGGCGGCGTTCAGCACCAGGTGAAACAGTTCAGAGTCATTGGCATTGACCCCGAAGAACTTCCTGAAGAAGGCTATCCTGGCCTGCTCCAGTTCGGCCACGAACCTGGCAGCCTCTTCCCGGTCGTAGTGTTCCCTGGCCATGATGTTCTCAATCCTGGATTCCAGGGGGGCCAGCATGCCGACATGCAGCGCCCCGGGAAAGTCCGACAGGATCATGTTGCCGGCCCTGCCGATGATCACCACGTTGCCGCTGCCGGCCAGTTCCGTGATGACGGCGCTGGTGGCCTCAATGAAGGCTTTGTCGTTCACTGTCTGCGTAGCCGAAGGCGATTCGCCCAGCAACTCGGTGTAGGTCTCGGCCGGCAGCATTTCGGTCCCGTGACCAAAATAGGGCTCGCCGCCCACGCCCGATATGGCCGACCGCTCCAGCATGGTCTGGAGAAAACGTCCCAGCCGCTCCCGGAAGGGGATTATCCGCTGCTCCTTTTCCACCAGGTTGCCGACGGGAGAACCAATGCGGCGGGCGGCTTCGGCCAGCACCATCCGGTCCACGTAGTCTATGCCCAGGCGCTCCGCTACCAATTGGCCTACTTCAAAGCTGCCGCTGCCGATGGGGCCGTTGATAGTTATTACTGGCATTGTCATCACCTCCCCGGGTCGTGATGCGGGAAATCATTCAAAAGTCGGGCGTTCGCTCCCTGCACTCGGGGAACTTCAGCCCCCGGCATCCTCCAATTCCATTAGTCGGTTACGCCGCCGGAGATACTCATCGGACAGCAGCCCCATGGCAAAGGAGTCATACCAGGTATCTCCCTTGCGGTGCGTTTTTCTAAAGTGACCCTCCAGCACAAACCCCACGTGCCGGCAAAGCCGCAGAGCGTGTTCGTTGTATTCGGGCACATCCACCCACACCCGGTGGAGTCCGTATGAATCGTAGGCTTCATCCAGAAGCGCCACCAGGGCCGAAGTGCCGTAGTGGTGGTGCCAAAGGTCCTTGCGGCCGATAATCAGGAGCAGCTGGGCTTCCAGGAGCGGCCACTCGAATTCCAGCTGGCCCTCCCCGATATGCTCTCCCTCGCTGGAGTACACCGAAAAAACCTTGCGATGTTCTTCATCGGGAATAGAGCGGTCCCACTTCGCTTCCGGCGCGTTCAATACGTCAGTTGGCGAGTAACCCATGTGGAGAGGTTCGCCGTTCTCATCTTCCCCGAACCACAGTGAATTTACCTCGGGGTCATTGAGCCATTCGGCAACGCGTTCCACGTCCTCGCGAGTAAGTGAGTTAAGCTGTACTTGTGGAAACATGGCAGCACCCCGCCAGGTAATTGGGTCGGTCCGTCATTCGAAATAGTCTGGCAATTGTAGCTAGAACCCAATCCTAA
Organism: Chloroflexota bacterium; assembly: GCA_028874675.1. Lineage (GTDB taxonomy): Bacteria > Chloroflexota > Dehalococcoidia > Lucifugimonadales > UBA3495 > Bin22. The sequence continues at coordinate 2,859 of JAPPJA010000135.1, read as the reverse complement.
AGCTAGTATCTATCAATAGTTAATCAAAATCAATCCTCATAATAGGTAAAATCATAAATTACCAAACATCGTGCCAGAAAACGGGCAAGCAGCAAGGGCAGACCCGAAAATCGAACCTGCCCGCGGGTTTCCAGGGCCACAGCATTAGGAATGGTATTATGGCGGTGTAACTAAGCAGGAAAGTTGAATAAGCGGCTGGGCAATCGTATTTGGGCTCTCTTTGAGCCTTTGACGTTCACAAGACAGCCAATGGATGAAGCGAAATACAATCCGCCGAGAGTTGGCACTCCCGGCGGTTCTTGCAAACTGAGTGCGGCGGATGTGACTAGACGGGAGTGGAGACGAGGCCACCCATGGCCTCGTAGGCCCAATTTAGCAACTCCTCAGTCTCCCCCCAACCGATACAAGCGTCGGTGATGGAGACGCCGTACTGCAACTGGGACAGATCTTCGCAGAGGCGCTGGTTGCCCTCATTGAGGTTACTCTCCAGCATCGCGCCAAAGATGTCATTATCCCCACTGACCCTCTGGGAAACGACATTCTTGAAAGCGCTGGCCTGCTGCCTGTGGTCCTTGTTGGAGTTGCCGTGGCTGCAGTCAACCATGAGTTGGGAGCGAACGCCAGCCTTCCCCAGCCGGTTCTTGGCCTCAGCGATAGCTTCAATTCCAAAATTGGGACCCGCGTTGCCGCCGCGGAGCACCAGGTGCCCGTCGGGGTTGCCGGTGGTGCGGATGAGGGATGTCTGGCCATCTACGTCCATACCCAGAAACCCATGAGGGCTACTGGCGGACAGCATAGCATCGACGGCTACCTGCGCATTGCCGTCGGTGCCGTTCTTGAAACCGACGGGCATACTCAGACCGCTGGCCATCTGCCGGTGAATCTGGCTTTCCGTGGTGCGAGCGCCGATGGTACCCCAGGTTATCAGGCCAGCCAGATACTGGGGAACAACCGGATCGAGAAACTCGGTGCCCGCGTACATCCCCATCTCACCGATCTCGAGAAGCAACGAGCGGGCGGTTCGGAGTCCGGCCTCGATGTCGAATGAGTCATCCAGGTGGGGGTCATAAATGAGGCCCTTCCAGCCAACGGTCGTGCGGGGCTTTTCAAAATAGACCCGCATCACGATGAGAAGGCGGTCGCTGAGTTTATCGGACAGTTCCTTGAGGCGGCCCGCATACTCCAGGGCAGATTCCTTGCTGTGGATGGAGCAGGGCCCAACGACAAGAAACAGCCTGCTATCCTCACCATTGAGAACTTTTCGCAGTTGTTCCCTGCCTTCCAGGACAGTTTCTTCCACCATGGGAGTTATGGGGAGGGCATTGATGAGATTTCGCGGTGTGGTAAGGGGCTGCATGGACTCGATGTGTACGTCTCTGGTTGCAGATTGTTGCACGGTATCCCTTCCGAATGAATATAAATATAGTGGTCCAGGTAACGGTCTTACATCCACCCTTAGTTGGCGAAAACCTGTCCGGGTTGAATAATCCTTCTATGCAAAAAGACAAACGGCCCGAGGGCCGTAGTAGAAGCGGCTAATCATCGAAGGGGTTTCTTTTTTCCAGGAGTCAACTACCGAACTAGGCATTACGTGGTTACTACGCCGCTAAGACGGAGAATCTCTGTTCCCTTGAGGTAAATATTGCTCAACTCGTCGGGTTCTTTGTCAGTGTTAATAAGTATAAGCACGCGAATGCAACTCGGCAAGGAGTTGGGGACCGCAATTTCGGTGGCGCACATCAATGCCGTATTGTTCCAGCCCAGTTGACGCGCTGCCGCAGCGGGGAAAGCGGCATTCAGGTCGGGCGTAACCGTGAAGTACGCCATGGCCACATCCTTTTCAACGATGCCATTGGCCTCGATCAATTGCTGCAGCATTTCTCGGGTAGCGCCGTAAATGTCTTCCTCGGTGTTGGCCTCAGATCTGGTCGCTCCCCTTAGCCCGCGGCATACGGTCATGGCTTGGCTCCTCCCGCAGATGACTGCTTTCTACCTGCCAGCTCCGCCACCAGGTTGCTGGCCCTTTCAACCAGCTGGTCACGCGGCGATTCTAGCATTGTCCGAATCAGTGCGCTACCCACCGCCGCCGCATCGGCTTCCCTGCATACCGTCTCCACATGCTCGCGCCTGGAGATGCCGAAACCAATGGCCAGGGGCAGGTCAGTGTGCCGCCGCACCCGCTTCAGGATGTCAAACCCCGACTGGGCCACCTGGTCCCGGGCGCCAGTAATTCCGGTCAGGCTCACGCAATAGATGAAGCCGGAACTGATCCCCACGGCTGTCTTGATACTCTCGTCAGTACTGGTGGGCGCCAGCAGCGGCACTATGTGCACGTGGCGGTCATTGCACTGCTCATACAGTGGCCCCGATTCCTCGGCCGGCAGGTCCACCGGAATGATTCCGTCAATACCGCAGTCCGCCGCCCTCTGCGCGAAGCGTTCCAGTCCGTAGGTGTAAACGGGGTTGTAATAAGTCATTAAAATCAGGGGCGTTTCCGGTACCTTGTCCCTGACCTGCGCCGCCATATCCAGGCAATCGTCCGGTGTAATGCCCCTTTCCAGCGCGCGGAAACTGGACTCCTGTATTACAGGCCCGTCCGCCAGGGGGTCGCTGAAGGGAATGGAGAATTCAATGCCGTCGGCTCCCGCTTCAGCCAATGCCGGCACCAGCTCCAGCGTAGCCTCCAGGTCGGGAAAGCCTGTGGTCAGGTAAACCAGCAGGCCAGGCCGGCCCTCCCGCCTGATGGCCTCAAATTTCTCCCTGATTCGGTCCCTGTTCATTCCCCTGCAATCCGTAATGGTCAGATATGTGCGCCCGCTTGTGAACAACCCGCGCTGCCCCTGCGTGGGCGCCCTGCCG
>JAPPJA010000532.1 GCA_028874675.1 Chloroflexota bacterium | reverse complement strand
GCCGTCCCACAGGAGGTCGTGGCCGCCGATGTCGGCGACGCCGTTGCCGCTGGGGCGCCCGTTCTGGCCGTTGCCGTTGAGATTGACGGTCCCGTTGGGGTGGTGGCCGTTGTTGTTGCCGTTACCCATGATGTCGCTCCTTTGCGTTGTGATGTTGTGTGTGCCGTTGGTTGAGCGGCTTTCGCAGGGCGAAGCCGTAGGCGGGGCCGGAGGTCCCGTCGTGCCGTTGAGTTGGTTGGGAAAAGGAAAGGCCCGCCGGTGAAGGCGGGCCGTTAGAGAGGAAGGCAGGTAGTAGGTTGACTAGCGGGCGCAGCGGGCTGCCCTTGCCAGCAGGCGGCGAAAGAGCGGCTGACCGTTGGGCCGCGTCGCCAGTTCGCTCACGTCGGCGATGCCTTCGGGCAGGTTGACCACGGCGGCGCGGTTGCCCAGCAATTGCTTGAGGGCCTCTGCCGCCTTGTGGCCCACGTCGTCGTTGTCGAAGGCCAGGAAAACCCGGGGGCAGCCCCGCAGCGCCGACGCCACCTTGTCCATACCCTGTGTCCCCAGGGCGGCCACAGCGGGATAGCCCCAGGCGGTGAGGCTCAGCCAATCGAAGACCCCTTCGGCGACGATTACGCAGGAGGCAGCCGGGCCGAGGCGGGCCTGGCCCAGCACCGGCTTGGGGCCGGGCAACGCCTGGAAGCGGGGCCTGGCGTTGGGTTGGACGGCCCTTCCGGTGAGCCACCGCGCCCGGCCCGATGCCACGTCGGGAACAGTAATGGTCCCGGCGAACCGTTCCCTTCCCCCTTCCAGGAACAGGCCGCTGTCCCTGAGCACTTGGCCGGTGAACCCGGACGCTTGCAGGCGCTCCCGCAGGCCGTGGCCCGGCGCGAAGCCGAGACCCAACCGGATCGCGGCGTCCAACCCTATGCCCCGGGAGGCCAGGTAATCCCGCGCAACCCCGCTGCGGCGCAGCTGTCCGCCGTAGAACCTTGCCGCCGCGGTCAGCAACGCCGGATCGCGGGGAGGCAGCGTGGCAGAGGCAGTTGGCCGTGCCGGGCTCGGCCGGTTGGCGGTCGAAACCACCGCCGCCGAACCGTCATCCAGCCGCCGGATGGTTTCGGGCAGGGTCAGGCCCTCCATCCGGCCCACGAAATCCAGCACGTCGCCGCCCGCCTCGCAGCCGAAGCACCAGAACTTCTCGGTGTCGGCGTACACCGTGAAGCTTCCCTCGGACTCCTCGTGAAAGGGACAGACCCCCTGGCGCACCCGCCCCTTGCCCCGCAGGACCACGCCGGCGGCCTCCACCGCGTCGCCCAGGGGATGACGCGCCTTGAGTCCCACGATGTCCACCGCCCGGTTGTCTACGACCATCACGCCACCCCCTTCGCCAGGGGCTTCAACCCCCGCAGGCTGCGCCTTGAGACCGTCTTGCCCACCGGCCAGCGCATCCCCAGGACGGAGACGACTTCCAGGCTGCCGTCGTCCCGTTCCAGCAGGACCGCCGCCTTCCCGCTGGCCGGGCTGTAGAGCAGCGCATCGCCGCCAGCGAACCGGCGCCGGGCAATGTCCAGCCACTCGGCGTAGAGCCACCGGATCTGTTCGTCCGGGGCGCCAGCCACGGCAACGACCGCCAGCGCCGCCAGTGCCCCGTCCAGGTCGCCCGACTGTCTGAACCGCCGGGCCTCGTGAACCGTACTGACCATGCCGGGCGCGGATTCCGCAGTCTCCGGCTCTGGCGAGAACAGCGCCGCCACCAGCCGGTCCACCAGTTCCTCCAACCGGACCGTAGAAGATGGGGATTCCAGGGTAATCGTCGTCATGGCGTACCTCCTTGTGCTTGCTGATTTGCGTTCTGTGGCTGTCCCGGCTGTTGCGGGCGGCAGTGGCAGCGGCAATTGGCCTGACGAGCCTGCGCCGCCTTGCGCCGGTCGCCAGCCCGCATGATCCGCCGCACCACCAGGGCGGCGATGCCGAGGCCGACCAGGTTGAGAAAGAAGGCTTCACCGCCGCTTCCCCGGAGCAGCGGAAAGACGATGAGCAGGCCCACCACCGCCGCAACCGACGCCCGCTTGTGCCGTTTGATGAAACCGACGACCGTCGCCGCGACCGCCTTGAACTGAACGAGTCTGTCTCCGATGCTCATACGCACCTCCCTGAATCTGTGAACGACATTGGGAAGGGAATGCCCCGGCGCCAGGCGCACTACTTCCTGGGAAAGAAATGTGCCAAGGGAGAACGCCGGGGCGGGGGCTGGAAAAAACGCAATGCGGCTAGGGTGATATTCAGCCGGAATTGCGGGGAAAGGAGAAAGAGAGAGGGACGCAGCCCGTCGCGGCCTGAACCCTCAACGCCAGGCCCAATGGAAACTGCGTGGCACAGGTAAGCGTCCGGTCCTCGACTGCGCTGTCGCTGACCGGAGCATGTGAAGCCCACGGCGCCGCCACCGGTGTTCAGCAGCCGCGCCGCAGTCGTGTGGAACGGGCCGGAGCGCAGAGTCCGCTCCAACCGCAGGTGTGAAGAAAGTGCGAAGCGACCGGGCCGCTCCGCAGGTGAGACCTTGGGGTAAGGAATACGGGATGCCGTCCTGGGTCTAGCCGCCACCTCCTTGATTCAGTCCTTGGGGTCAGGATTCCGCGCCTGGATCAGGGAAACCGTTTGAAGCGCAACCGGCACCTCGATGGGAAGGGTTCCGCGCCTTGGATTGGGATTCCAGGCGAAGCGCACCGTGCGCTTCCGTGGGTGAAGGGTCCACCGGCTGCGGGCGAAGGAAACGTCACTCCGCTCTGCAGCAATTCCCTCGCGGGCGCTCCGGGGAGAAATATCTCGATCCACGCGGAGCAGGCCCGGGCGAGCAGGGATCACGCCCCCAGGTTTCTAGGCAGAGGAAACCTTGGTAAAGCCAGACAACGCAGTCAGTATCCGGCCCCGAACAGCCCCCTGGCAACCCTTCGGGCGGCGATTCGGCTAGATCACTTGCTCCAATCGGGCAGGAATCCGGCATAAACCGCCAGGCCCCCACTTGGGTGCCGGAACAGACTACTTGAGCCACCGCCGCAGGATCGACCGCAACCCGGCCCGGCCAGATCTCAGCCCCCGCCAGGGGCTCAGCGCCCGCCGCAGCCGCCCCAGCAGTTCCAGCCTGGCCCGCCGCTTCCGAATGTCGTGGAGCGCCTTCACCCGCCAGTTGAGCTGCGCCCCCCGGTCCAGGCCTCGCAGCGGCTCCGTCTCCGGCGGCAGGGTCAGCCCGTGGTCCTCCAGCATGGCCACCTCCAGCTCCAGAATCCGTTGCCTGACGCTTACCCAGGCCAGGCCTCGGCCCAGAGCGGGATGGCCCTGCCACAACCGGCGCCACTCCCTGGCCAGCTCCCAAGCGTCGCCGAACACGGCCTCGTCGTCCTCGGCCGGGTCCGTCGTGACCAGGTCGGGGTAACGCCGGCGAGGCGCGGCGCTGGCCACCAGCGCCGGACTTGGCGGCCCGGCATTGGCAGCCACTCTGGCCTCCCCCCGGGCCAACCGCTGCTCCAACCGCCGCAGTCCCTGGGCGTGGGTCTCCCCCAGGGACTGCATCCCCTCCCGCAGTTCCGACTCCAGCCCGGCCACCTGGGTCGTGAGCCCGCCGAACTGCCCGGCCAACTCCCCCACCGCCTCCTCCAGCCGGTCCCGGGCCCCCCCGTCCTTGTCCACCAGCATCCGCTCCACCTGGTTCCGCACCCGCCGGGACATGCCCTCCCGCACGCTGACGGTCACCGTCCTGGGGTCCACGCCCAGCACCCGGCCCGCGCCCTTGTACCCCCGGGACCGTACCAACTGGTGCAGGAGGGCCGTGAGCCGCAGCTCGTACACGTCCTCCACCACCCGGGCCGCCGCCTCGGCGAAGGCCGCATTGGGCACCGCGCCGTCATCCACTGCGCCGCCGGACACCGAACCCTCAACGCCGGCATCGCCGGCGCCAACCCCGTCGCCAAGCACCGGGCCGCCGTCGGCAACATCGCCGTCGCCCACGCCGCCGGGCGCAATGCCGGGGCTGCCCTCCGCCCTGGCCTGATCCTGACTCATGCTCATACCTCCCGGGTGCAAATTGCGCTTTTCCAATAGGGGCCTTGCGCCGCCGTCCCGCTTCCACCCCCCCGCCGAATGCACCGCTCCAGCGGGGCCGATGCGCTCGCCGACGGGAACCAGCCCTGAACCGGAAGTGCTTGCAGGAAAGGGGCTGAAATGGGCGATAATCGCCCATTTCAGCTACGAATCCCCGGCCCTCCACCAGCGCGGTCCAAGTCCCGATTCCTGTACACGTCCATAACACCACGCCGGACCCCGTAAATCCAATGCCCTGAAAGGAGGGGTGCGCGCACCCCCCCTTTCAGGGCATTACGACCGGCCCGGCCAACCCGCAGACTTGGTTGTCGAACATCCGGTCCAAGACTGGCGACAGGAGGCAACCATGTTCCGTCGGTTCATCCCAACCACTGGCCGAGGCAGACGCCTGGCCCTGATCGCGGCGGCGCTGCTGCTTTCGGCCATCGCCGCCATTCCAGGCAGCGGCCTGGCCCTGGCCCAGTCCCCTCCCCTCGCCGACGACATCAGCCTGGTCAACCGGGACCGCCAGCTGGTGGAGCGCAAGAAGGACGGCGACTTCGTGGCCCGCCCCATCTTCACCCGCCAGCTCGGCGTTCTCTACTACGCCATCCGCCACCCGGACACCGGCGACTGGCTCACCAA
>JAPPJA010000016.1 GCA_028874675.1 Chloroflexota bacterium | reverse complement strand
TTGGCGCAACGATTACTTGCTTAAAGTGCTCCGCAGTTAAAATGCAATTGCCCTGAGGAGGCACTGTTCAGGCCTTTAATTCTTCGCCTGACCCTTGCTTGCGGCAGCCCGGCGATTCCGCTATTCTGGCATAAATACAGACCCAGCCGGAGAAACAGTATGACAAGCGTTCACGTTTACACCAACCCTGGTTGATTCAGCTGCCGGACGTTGGAAGAGTTCCTGACGTCCAACGGTGTTCAGTATGAGCACCACGACATCGCCAGCGAACCCGCGGCCCAGCAGTACCTGGAAAGCCGAGGCGTCAAGTCCGCTCCGGTAACGGTGATCGACGACGATGAGATCATCATCGGCTACTTCCCCCGCAGGCTGATTGCATCCCTGAAGCTGGATGCCCAGGTGGATTTGTCCGGCCGCGCCAACTGGCTGGCGGACAAGTACGACCGGATACTTCATGCCGCCATCCGCGCCACCATGCAGCTAAGCCCCGACCAGCTGAAGGAACCGGTCGCCTGGCGGCCCGAAACTCTGCGGGACACCATTGTCCACATTATGTCTTTCCCGGAACTGGCCTACATCAGCCACCGGACAGGCAGCATGACCACCGACGATATGCAGGCCTGCCGCGAGAGGCTGACCGGCGTCAACTCCCCCGAGGAAATCTCAGAATATGCCGAGGGCGTCATCAGGGACATAGTGGATTTCCTCAACAGCGACAACACCGAGGCCTTTGACCGCGTCGTTCCTGCTCACTACGGCGGTGAGGTAACCGTGGTAGAGCTGCTTAACATTATCCTCAGCCACAGCGCCCACCACCTCAAGCAGGTGTACTGGTTCATGGAGACCAGCCTGGGTGTAACACCTGAGAGCCGGGCAACCGCCGAAGACATGGACGGAATATTCACACCGGAAGCGTTGATCTAAACGCCGCTCCCAAAGGAAAAGATAATGGTCAACTACAATCCCTCCCAGCAGCACGAAGTCAACGTCCACGAGCTGGAATACCGAAACGACGGAACGGCTCCATGGACGGTAACCATCTTTCAGCCCCAGGGTGAGGGCCCCTTTCCCGCCCAGGTGGATGTCCACGGCGGCGCCTGGAACCGGGGCGACCGCACCGCCGACGAGGTCATGAACCGCGCCCTCGCCGCCAGCGGCATTGTTGTCGCGGCCATTGACTTCCGCCTAGCTCCCGAACATCCTTACCCTGCCCAGGTGCAGGATACCAACTTCGCCATCCGCTGGCTGAAGGCCAACGCGGCCCGGTTCAACGCCGACCCGGACACGGTGGGCGGCATGGGTTGCTCCAGCGGCGGCCATACCCTGATGCTGACCGCCATGCGACCCGGCGACGACCTTTACACCGTCCTGGACCTGCCGGAAGCCGCGGAATACGACGCTTCCGTCACCTACACGGTCTGCTGCTGGCCGGTACTGGACCCCTACGCCCGCTACCTTTACGCCCAGGACTCCAATAACGAACGGCTGGCCGCATCCTCCGAGGCCTACTTCCTCGACCAGGACACAATGAAAGAGGGCAACCCCCAGCACATCCTGGAACGGGCCGAAAAGGTGGCGCTGCCGCCAACCCTCATCATCCAGGGGACCCGGGACGATAACGTGCCTCTGTCCATCCCCCAGCGATTTGAGGAAGCCTACCGGTCCGCCGGTGGGGACATCCAGGTCGAGTATTTCCCCGACCAGGTTCACGGCTTTGGAAATATGCCGGGCCCCGAGTCGGACCGGGCCATCGGCATGATCAAGGCCTTCATCGCCCGCTGCCTGGCTCCCGCCGGCGCGCCCGCCTAGAAGCTGCTTCGGGAACAGGCTAACCTTTGAATGGCTATGGGTAAGGTTGGCAATTGGCAATCCTCACCCCATCCCAGCCTTCGCCCTCAAGGGGGGAATGGGCTCTATAGCGGCTTCTTTAAGTCCTTAGCTCACCTCAGGCGCTGAGACAATAGGTGTCAACGCCTTACAGTCCAGGAGAGACGGCATTGCGCATCGAAAAGGTAGAAACAGCCCTCTATCGCATCCAGCGGCAGGCGGGCCTGTCCAATTCCACCCAGCAGATTGACGCCACCAGCCTGCTGATGGCCCGCGTCCATACCGACGAGGGCATTGAGGGCGTTGGCTGGACCTACAGCCACGGCACCAGCGGCCGGGGCATGAAGGAAGCCATTGACACTCTCCTGGCGCCCCGGCTGGTCGGCGAGGACCCCGAATACATCGAGCGCCTTTACGACCGCATGTGGAAGAGCGTCTTCCCCAACATCACCATGTCCGGCCTGACCACCGTGGCCCTGGCGCCCCTGGACATAGCTCTCTGGGACGTGGCGGGCAAGGCCGCGGGCAAGCCCCTGTTTCGCATCCTGGGCGGCTACCGGGACAGCGTTCCCGCCTACGGGAGCGGCCTGGACCTGGCCTACTCCACCGAAGACCTGCTGGACCAGGTCACCAACTTTGTTGACCAGGACTATTGGGGCGTCAAGATCAAGATTGGCCGGGAGCGAATGGGCGAGGACCTGGACCGGCTTCGGGCAGTACGCCAGGCCATCGGCCCCTACACTCCCCTGATGGTGGACGCCAACCAGCGGTGGTCGGTGGGGGAGGCCATAACCCGGGCCCGGGCCATGGAGGAGTTCAACCTGTTCTGGCTGGAGGAACCCATTCTGGCGGAGGACCACGCCGGCTATGAGAGGTTGAGCGGCACGGTGAACGTCTCCCTGGCCACGGGCGAAGGCGAATGGATGCCCGAGGGCTTTCTGGACCTTTTCCAGCGGGGCGCTGTGCAGTTCGTGCAGGCCGACGCGTGCCGCGTGGGCGGAGTAACCCCGTGGATGCGCATCGCTCGGGTGGCCGACGCCTACCACCTGCCCATGGCCCCGCACCTGGTGGAGGAAATCTCCATGCACCTGTGCTGCGGCGCAGCGAACGGTTACCTGGTCGAACACCTGCCCACACTGAACCTGAACAATACCGGTTACATCCTGAACCCGGTACTCCCCGAGAATGGCAGGTTCACCCCCACCGAAGACCCGGGCCACGGCGTGCAGTTTGACCTGGAAGCCCTGGAAAAGGTGAGAATCGCCTGATTGGTCCGTCCCCTTCCCGGGCCGATTCAGCCGGGAACGGCTCTCTTATCCCAGCCTCCACGTGTACAGGGCAACGGCCGCCGCCGTGGCCAGGTTGAGGCTGGAAATGCCCGGCTCCATTGGAATGGCAATCCTGCGGTGGGCGGCATTCAGCATCTCACTACTCAGCCCGTCTCGCTCTGTCCCGAAGGCCAGGACACTCATTTCTGGAATCAAGCCCGGTTCCAGGGGGCTTCCCTCCGGGTCCACGGCAATCAGTTGCCTTGCCGTCATGTACTCCGGCCATTCATCCAGGGCCGGCAAGGTAATGCGGGCCGCGGGCAGGGCAAAGTGCAGACCCGCTGACCCCACCAGCGCGGAAGGGTGCCAGGGATCGTGTTCCCCGGTCGTAACCACTCCCGAGGCGCCGGCCGCCGCCGCAACCCGTACCACCGCACCAACGTTGCCGTGGCTTCGGGGGTTTTCCAGCAGCACCAGGGGAGCCGGACTCTCCAGTCGCGCCAGGTCGAAAGCTGGCCGCCGAGCCAGCGAGATGACGCCCGTGGCTGGGGGCACCGGGGAAAGCTGTCTGAAAATGGATTCCGGGACGAGGGTCGCCCCCCTCCCCAGTACGCCGATGAGGTCCGGCGCCAATGACTCAGTCAGGAGGTCAAGTTGCTCTGAGTCACCGCAAACGGTTTCGACTATGGTGGCCCCGAACCGGAGAGCGTGTTTCAGGGAGTGAAACCCCTCCAGCACCGCCAGCGAGGAGTCGGTGCGGGCCGCGCGGTACCGGTCGATCAGGGCCTGGCAACCGGAGCCGTCCCTAATTGCCACCTTCCCAGAGATGCGCCACATCCAAATCGGGCAGCAGGAAATGGAAGCCGTTCCGTTCCGCATATTGCCGGTCCAGGTCCGTATCCCCGATATGGTAATAGTCCTCGGCTCGAAACTTTTCCTTGACTGAGTCCAGCTGGTGCTTCAATACCGTGAACTCCATATCTATGCCAGCGACTTCCCAGATGCGCTGCTGGTTGCTGACGGTGCGGTCGGAGCAGCTGCCGATTATGCACCCGCTCTCCTTGGCGGCGCGGACCATGTCCAGGGTAATGCACCCGGGCGGGTCGCCCACCTCCAGGGTGCCGTCTATGTCAAAGCTGATCAGTGTAGTCAATTGGTTGTCCTTTCGAATGAGTAGTGGCATTTCGATGGTTGCAATTGGTCATGAATCAAGGCATATCGCTTCCATTCTGACCTTCCCCCGTCCAGGAGGAAGGGACTGCTGAGACGGCAATTTACACCCTTCTTAGTGACTCTACGTGTCCTTAGTGGAGAAATCAGGAAGGGGACTTCCCCAGCATCAGCCAGCCGCCGCTGCTGGGGGTTGTGAAGGCGCAAAGGGCCGTTTCCGCCCTTACCGTTACCTGCCGGTCTCCGGCGGTCCCTCGCAACTGCTCTATGCTGTCGGTGTACATGGCGGTGCGGGTCCGGCCATTGCCCAGGTTGCCGCCGCTGGAACTGAAGGGATGCGGGCCCTTGACGCTGATGTCGCCGGCGTAGAAGGAGATGGCTTCGCCCCGCTTGACCCCGTGCCACTGGAAGCCCTCCAGGAAGAACTGGGTCATTATGGAGTAAC